>JACRPY010000005.1 GCA_016222945.1 Methanobacterium sp.
ATAATGGTGTCACTGTAGCCTGCAGCACCCAAAACACTCTTATAATTACCAGGATTAGCATAATGAACATCAGCAAAAACAACACCACTACAAAAAGAAAACACCAACACAAAAAACAACACTGATGCAATACAAAACCTAAAATTCATAATACAATAATAATAAATTATTCAATAAATACTTAACGGTAACAACTTCACCATACCCACAAAAACCCTAATGAAAAATAAAAAAAATCAAAAATAAAATAAAAAAAATTTACTCTAAAACAGTGTGCCTGGCCTTCAAATCATCTTCAGTTTTTCCCATCTTATTCATAAGCTCGGCGATAACCCCTTCTAGGAATATAAGGGTTGAAACTTCAAATAATGTTCCAAGTGGAGCTAATGGCTGGTGTTTTCCGTTTATTTGCCGTTTTATGTAATCTTTTTCTGAATCAATTTTGGTTCTGCCTTTAACATGTATGATCAAATCAGATAAATCTCCAAGTGTGGAATCATCATAAGATGTAACTGCAATTATCTTTGCATTTCTTTGTCTACTTATTTTAGCTGTGCTTATAATGAAACTGGTCTCTCCAGACCCTGAAATTGCAAGTAAACAGTCGTCAGGATTAATAGCGGGTGTAATGGTCTCTCCAACCACATATACATTTATACCAAGGTGCATAAGTCTCATGGCAAAAGCTCGCGCCACAAGCCCTGATCTTCCAAGACCAATTATAAAAACATTATTTGCAGAAATTAGCATGTCCAGCATTTCCATGATACGTTCATCGTCAATTTCTGAGGATACATCCTTTATATTGTCCACTATTTCGTCTATAGCATCATTTATAATCATTGTCTCACCAGTTATAGAATTTATGTTTCAATAGTCCTATATTCGTATAGTATATTTACCTATAAATAGTGATTTAGTTATACCCTAATATATAATATAAAAGAAAAAATTTAGAGAAAATAAGAGTTAAAACCAATTATTTTTCTCAATATAGGAAGCTGTGGTCTAAATGGAATATAAACCCAAGATAAGTCTTGTAGTAAATGGAGATACATTTAGTTATAAACTTTTTGAGGCGCTTAAGCATGTTTCAAAGACTTATTCTCAGCGAAAGGCTTCTAAAAATCTTGGTATTTCTCATGCAGTTTTAAATCGGCGTATAAAAGAGGCTGAGGAAAAATTAGGATTCAAACTTGTTTTCAGTACAGGTGCAGGGTCTGAATTAACTGATAATGGAAATAAACTCCTTCAAAAATATGAAAAATATGAAAATAGACTTAAAAAACGTGGAAAGCTCATTATTTGTGGAGGGTATGCTTCTTCAAGACTTTTAGAAACATTAATATCCGAATACGGCTTGGATGCAGCAGTGTATAAAACTGGAGATAAAGATGCTATTTATCTTGCAAGTCTGGATATGGTAGATATATTAACCCTTGACGACCCAGTACATGCATTTATTAATGATTTAGATTTTACACCTATTGCTTATGACCATTTAACTCTTGTTTCAAGTTCAAATATCCATATAAAAAATATAAATAATTTAAATGGAAAAAATTTTGTTGAAATAACTGATTCCGAGCAAAGATTCGCTTGGAACACTTTGGATGATAAAAAAATTAATTATAAACTAATTGAAAAGGTTACATCTCCTTATGATGCTTTAAAATTTGTAAAAGATAATCCTAACTCTTATACATTCATAAGTAGCAGCTTAAGTGACGGCTCAAATATTATAAAAAACGAAACCAGGCACATTATAAGCGTTGTTATATGTAATAAGGAAGATGAAAGGATAAATGACTTCCTAAATTATATTTTGACATTCAATGGTCAAAAAATAATTGAAAAATGCGGATTTGAAAGTTTAATATAGGTCAGTTGTTATAATCCGTTTTAATAAAATAAATTTGCTATAAATAAATTAATAGTAGAGTAAAATCATAGTTAATAAAGGATAGGGATTTCTATGGGTGTCTTAAAAACTAAGCTAAAAAAATATAACAAATACGTTATTGAACTTGAAAATGATGAAATTAAGTCCAATGACTTTGAAAACGTAGAAGACATTATAATTTCCAGTAAAACAGATTTTGAAGATAATATACAAAAGTACAATGAATTAAAGGCTAAATTACATTCCATAGAATTAGATCTTAAGTTAAAAGAGCTTAAAATCCAAGAAAAAGATCTAGAAACCAAAAAAACAGTTTCAAAAATGCATGAGCTTGAAGAAGCCCATAAATCAGAAATGAGTGCACTTGAAAAGAAATATCTGGATAACACAGATGAATTAAAAGGATTATTAGAAAAATCAGAACTTAATATGGAAGAACTTAAAAAAGAGTTCCAATATAAAACCCAATCCTTAAAAGATAAGCTTAAAGATGAAGAAACTCTTCAAAAACAGACTGAAATTTACAGAATTGGGAATTTAGGCTTAAAAAATGATATTCAAAGTAAAGAAACTGAGATTATTAATTTAAAAAAGGATTACAATGAATTATCAACTGTTAAATCAAAGCATGAAATTAAGATAAAAAATCTTCAAACAGAGAATAATATGCTTAAAGATGTTCAAACAGAGTATAACAAATTAAACAATAATTACAGACATCTTCAGGAAGTAGTTAACAAAAAAGACAAAGATATTATCGAATTAGAATATTCAAACCGAAAATTAGAACAATATCTTTCCATGTCACTTGAAGCTATAACCACGCTAAAAAATCTTGGATTATTTAACAGACTGTTTAATAAGATTCCTGAAGGAATTGATGAGTTACAGGAAGATATTAAAAAATTACAGCCTCCAGAAGACGTTGAAATAGATCCAATAGTTGATGCAGAACCCGTAAGACCTAAAAAACCTATAGAATCTCCAGAAGACGTTGAAATAGATCCAATAGTTGATGCAGGACCTGTAGAAGTTGATGAAAAACATGTAAAACCTAAAAAAACCAGAGAAATTTTAGGGGAAAAAAAATAAACCCCTATTAATACGCTAATATTTATTTGATTTCCTATTTTTATTATATTTGATTCATTTACCCTTTAAATTTGTTTTATTTATTTAAAACTAATTCTCAACTTATAAAGAAATATAAATTCCAAATATTTTAAATAGTTTTAAAATAAAATTTCAAAAGTCTGAAAAATAAATAAATTCGTACTTATACTTCAAATATTGCTACTAAATGATAAAAAGGTGATTCTGATTAAAAAAACTGATCTACTTGCTATTGGACACACGGCCTTCGATTCTATAGTTCTTGTGAAAGAATTTCCCTCACCTAACTCATCCACACAAATAAAACAGATAAAAAATTTCTTTGGAGGGGCAGCAGCAAATGTTACAATGGTAGCATCTAATTTAGGGCTTAAAACATCCCTTGTATCTGCTGTAGGAAATGATTTTAAAGATTCAACATATCAATCCCAGCTTAAAAACGCAGGGATAGATACAAAGCATATGATAGTAATTGAAGATGAACAAACACCTCTTGCATGGGTATTTACAGATTCAAATAACGATCAGATAAGCTATTTCTACTGGGGCGCTGCAGCATATTTTAAAAAATCAGAAGCTCCAAAAAAAGCCATTGGAAAAGTAAATGCAGTTCATTTAGCAACTGGAGATCCCAGTTTTAATAGACGATCAGGAGAAGTTGCCTATGAATATGGTAAGTTAATATCATTTGATCCAGGCCAGGATCTCCATATGTACTCTCCAGAAGAGCTCAAACAGGTAATAGGGGTCAGCGATATATTATTTGGTAACCATTTTGAAATTGACAGAATAATGAAAACATTAAATGTTGATATTAACCAATTAAGGGAAATTGGCCCTGAAATTGTGGTTAAAACCTATGGTAAAGATGGAAGCATAATATATGCTGATAAAAAGATAAAAATAGATGCAGTTATTAGAACTCCTGTAGATCCAACCGGTGCTGGAGATTCCTACAGAGCAGCATTCTTAAGTAAGTATTTAAATGGTGAAGATATTGAATACTGCGCGAAATTCGCTTCTGCAGTTTCATCTTTTATAGTTGAAGCTGAAGGATGTCAAACTAACATTCCAAACCATAGTATGGCCTTGGAACGAATGAGGGAGAAATGGGACATATAATCATGTAAATTATATTTTTAATAATAACTATAATTTTAATTTTATAACAAAACTAAAGCATAAACTTTAATTAATATCCAACTCAAAAACCTTTATACTGTTCAGTGTAGATAACTAATTTTTACAAGAACATAAGGTAGCTATAATTTTAATTGTAGTAATTTTTAACTAAGTTTAGAGTATCATAAAATAAGCATGGTGATTCTATGACACAAATGGATGAAGCAAAAAAAGGCATAATAACAGAGGAAATGAAGGCAGTAGCGGCTGCTGAAAACGTTTCAGAGGAATTTATCAGAAAATCCGTTGCCCAGGGAACCATAGCCATCCCCAGTAATGTAAACCGGGAAGTTAAACCTGTAGGTATTGGGGCAGGGTTAAGGACCAAAGTAAACGCTACTATTGGAACCTCAACAGATATCTGTGATTTTGATATGGAAGAAGAAAAGGCTAAAGTAGCAATGACCTATAAAGCTGACACTTTAATGGAACTTTCTGTAGGCGGAGACTTGGATGAAATAAGAAAAAGAATTCTTAAAATTTCAGACATTCCTGTAGGAAGCGTACCAGTCTATCAGGCTGCAATCGAAACCATAAGAGAAAAAGGCGCTGCAATTTACATGGAAGAAGACTCCATGTTTAAAGCCATTGAAAAACAGGCAAAAGATGGAATTGACTTTATGGCAATCCACTGCAGTGTAAACAGAGAAACCCTCAAAAGATTAAAAAGACAGGGCCGTGAAGGAGGACTTGTAAGCAGAGGAGGGGCATTTGTATCTGCATGGATGGTAGAAAACGAAGTGGAAAACCCATTATACAAAGATTTTGATTACATATTAGACATCGCCAAAGAATACGATTTCGTTATGTCCATGGCTAACGCTATGAGAGCAGGGGCAATAGCAGACTCCACAGACCGTGCCGCAGTACAAGAACTTATTGTTCTTGGAGAATTAATTGACAGAGCACGAGAAGCAGGCGTACAAACCATCGTAGAAGGACCAGGACACATCCCATTAAACGAAATTCCTGCAAATGTAGTACTCCAGAAAAAATTATGCAGAGGAGCACCTTTCTACATGTTAGGACCAATTGTAACTGATATTGGGGCAGGATACGACCATATTGTATCTTCAATAGGTGCAGCATCATCAGCAGGCGCTGGAGCAGACTTCATCTGTTATGTAACACCAGCAGAACACCTTGCACTACCTGATGCAAAGGATGTTAAAGACGGTGTAATAGCAACAAGAATTGGAGCATACGTTGGAGACATGCAAAAGGGTATTCACAACGGTGAAAAAGACCTTGTAATGGCTAACGCACGTAAAAAGCTCAACTGGGAAGCGCAGTTCGACTCCGCAATGTGCCCAGCAGAAGCAAGAAAAATAAGGGATGAAAGACCGCCAGCAGAAGAAGACACATGTACAATGTGTGGAAGCTACTGTGCAGTTAAGATTGTAAATGAATGGTTAGATGAAGCAAGCACTGATGTGTTTGACTAAATCACCTACCATTATTTTATTATTTTAACAGAATAAACTTATAATAATTACAATTTTTACAAATAATTCATATTTTTCATTAAAATTTACACTCAAACACAACGTATTTGAGGGTTTTAATATTATTTTTATACACAATTTACAAGGATTTAAGTATAGGTGATTTGATTGAGACATTGGGTTGAAAATGTTGCAGACAGTTTAAAAGAAAGAGATGTTGATGAGCATGTAATTGCAAGCGGAACATCCATATCCGGTTCAATACATATAGGAAATTCATGCGATGTATTTATCGCAAATGCAGTTACAAAAGCTTTAAAAAATCAAGGGGCTGCTGCAGAAGTTATATGGATTGCAGATGACTATGATCCACTGCGTAAAGTTCCTTTTCCACTTCCAGCAAGTTATGAAAAATATTTAGGCATTCCCTATGCTCATATTCCATGTCCAGAGGATTGTTGCGCAAATTTCGTGGAACACTTCAAAAAACCGTTCCTTGGTACATTAAAAGACTTTGGAATCTCCCTTAAGATTTATTCCGGGGAGAAAATGTACAAAGAAGGTATTTATAACGATTATATACGAATATCTCTCGAAAAAGCAGATGAAATACGTGAAATATTCAATAAATACCGTGAAAATCCACTTGCTGAGGATTGGCTTCCTTACAACCCAATCTGCGAAGGATGTAAACGGATAAATACAACCATTGCCTATGGGTATGACGGCGATATGGTCCATTACAAGTGCGAATGCGGCCATGAAGGCTCAATGGACATAAAATCTGGCGAAGGTAAATTAACCTGGCGTGTTGAATGGGCTGCAAGATGGAAAATATTCGGCATCACCTGCGAACCCTTTGGAAAAGACCATGCTGCAAGCGGTGGCTCCTATGATGTAAGCAGCATTATATCTAAGGAAATATTTGATTACCCTGCACCTTATCCTGTACCATATGAATGGATAACTCTAGATGGAGATGCAATGTCTAAATCACAGGGAGTGTTCTTCACCCCGGGTCAGTGGCTTGAAATTGGAGCTCCTGAGACCCTTAATTATTTCATATTCCGTAGCAAACCATTAAAACATAAAGATTTCAACCCAAAAATGCCATTTTTAGATTTCATTGACCAGTATGATCGTGTTGAACGTATTTACTATGATAATGAAGAAGCTGCATCTTCAAAGGAAGAAGAAAAATCTAAAAAGATTTATGAGATTTGTCAGATTCAAAAATCTGAAAATATGCCCTTTCAGCCATCCTACAGGTTCATGACTGTAGCATATCAAATAGCTGATGGAGAAATAGAAAGAGTCTTTGAAATATTAAAGAAGAACTCCCAACTTCCAGATTACATGGAAAAATTAGAATTTAAAGATTTAAGCGAAGAAGACTTAAACCGTCTGACTATGAGGCTTAATCATGTTAAAAATTGGCTTGAAACATACGCACCAGAATTTGTAAAGTTCCAAGTCATGAAAAAGATTCCTCGACTGCCATTAGGTGAAGATCAGACTCAATTTTTGCTAAAACTTGCAGATCTCTTAGAAAAGAAGGATTACACTGCACAAGAGCTTCATGATGAGATGTACATCCTGCTTAGAGAATTTGATATGAAACCTCAAAAAGCATTCCAAGCCATTTACAAAACCATAATTGGTAAAAAACAGGGCCCAAGAGCTGCTTCATTTGTTTTATCCCTTGATAAAGATTTTGTTATTAAGAGATTTAGAGGAGAAGCCTGATTTAAATATAAACTCAATAGAGGGTTTTTCTTTTTATTTTTTTAAAATTTAAGATTCTAAATTATCTAAGATTATTTCAAGGTAATTTAGCTTTATCTGACTTTTTGAGAGCTAAAGTCCATTTAGTACTGATTAAAAACTTATAAAATTTAAATTTTACTTCAAATTCAATACATGATTAAATGATAAAATTATTTATACTATATATTTGAAAATAGTTATTATGGATTTAAGATATTTTTTCTGGATAATCCTCGGATTATTGTGGATAAGCTTGGGGATTTACCACTTATATAATAAGAACAACCCTTCTAAATTCATGAAATCTGCTCTATTAAATCCTGTAATGTCAGGTATTGTACTTATTATAGTCGGAACTTTTACTATTTTAATTAACTTATATCTTTAAATTACTCTTGAAGCAATTTTTACAGAGCTTAAACAGAGTTCTCCTGATGAGGAAGATTATAGTTAAAAATTAATAAAATTCAAAGATCAATAACAAAAAGAACATTCTTAAGAGGGTATATATGAGAGTTAACGTCGTTGCAAAAGATGTGATGGATCCATTAGGAGAGTCAGCTGCTGCAAAAATAGAAATAACAGCTATTCCTCCAAAAATCAATAAAATAACTTATTTTGACAATACAAAGCCTAATGCAGACATTATCTTGAATACAATTAAAGAAAATTTAAAAATAGATTCAATTGATGCTCAAAAACCTGCAGGTGCTCCAGCGACAAAAGAACAAATAGAAAAAGCTAAAAAGGGAGATTTAGTGATTTTAGCACTTGGAGACTGCGGTTCATGCACCACCTGGGTTATTTTAGATGCTATACGCCTTGAAAAGAAAGGAATTCCTACAATTTCTATTTGCTCCCATAAATTCGTAGAATACGCACATTCACTTGCAAAAGCTCAAGGAGCAGAGAATTTAAGGATTGTTGAAATTAATCATCCTATTGCCGGGCTTAAAGAAGATGAAGTAAAATTAAAAAGTGAAGAAATCATTCCTTCCATTAAAAAATTGATTGATACTAATTAAATTCATTGAGGGATTCTATGAAAAGTCCAAAAATCAATAAAGATAACTGTGGATGTTCTATTGAAGATTTATTAAATGAAAATATAGAAAAAGATGAAACACGTCTTTGCAGTGCATCTACAAATGATATTGAAGTATTTGTTGACCCTGACGTGGAAAAAGTAAGCTATCAATTTTATATGAAAAAACAGACCGATGGTTTACCTATAATTCCTCCTACAGGAGAACGTGTACGTAAATTCATTGAATTTAGCGGTTTAAATAAGAATGATTTAATAGCTGTACTTTCCCCAAGGTCGGGTAAAGCTACTGTTGAAAAAATTGCCATAAATTCTGTGATGGCCGGCTGCATTCCCCAGTTTATGCCTGTAATTCTACAAGCAATAAAAGCAATATCTCATGAAAAGTTTAATTTACCTGGAGTAAATGCCACAACACATCCTGTGGCCATATGCACAATTTTAAACGGCCCCATAGCAAATGAAATTGGTATAAACAGTGGGGCTGGTTGTTTAGGGCCTGGAAATATTGCAAATGCCACAATTGGAAGGGCGATACGGCTTTGCCTTATAAATATTGCTGGTGCAATTCCAGGAATTGGTGACCATGCCACATTGGGCTCGCCTTCAAAGTACAGTTTTTGCTTTGGTGAAGCTGAAGATGAAAATCCATGGGGATCATTGCATGTAGAACGTGGATTCAGCGAAAATGAAAGCACAGTAACCATGATGGCCTTAGATTCGCCCCATAACGTTAATGATCATCGAAGTAAAACTGCAGAAGACATTATGGACACAATAATTAATACTGCATCAGTTGCAGGGTGCAATAACAGTCATGTGCCTGGTGAAATGCTAATTATAATGAGTCCAGAACATGCTAAAACAATAGCTGATGATGGCTGGAGCAAAGAAGATGTAAAAAAATATTTCCACGAAAATGCGCTTGTACCTGCTCGACTTGCAGATAGAGGCGGAAGAAAACTTGATTCAAAGTGGATTCATGAGGGAAATGTACCTATAACAAGAAAACCTGATGATGTGGTTATTGTTGTTGCTGGAGGTCCTGGAAGGCATACCATGATTGCCCATGGCTTTGGGAGTGGTTCACAGTCTGTTACTGTGTCTTTTTAATAAATCCACTAACTCCTTTTTAATAATTAATGCCCCATAATTAAGTTCTGTTGTATGCACCGGACTATATTCATTGCATTATCATTTAATTTATAGTATTTATCTTTAGAGCTGTAGTAAGAATCAACCATTTGATGTTTTTTTAGTATTCCCAGGTTGTAAGAGATTAAATTCTGTTTTTCTCCCAATAAAATAACAAATTCACAAACACAGTAATCCCGTTGGGATAATAAAATAACCATCTTTAATCGAGAAGGATTGCTTATTATTTTTAGTACGCTGACTATATCATTGATATTCGCATTTTTAAGAGAATCTGAATCCTTTTGAAGATCATTTTTCCAGATCATTTTAGTTTCAGGATCCACAGGACAGCAGCGATTTTTTTTCATAAAAAAAACTTTGTTCGTTTTATTATAAATATTTTGGATTTAAATTCTTCAATCCCTAAGAATCACTTTTTTTTTAAATTTCAGGACAACCCGAATATTGTCATATAAATGAATTCAAATTTTTTTGAAATAGACCTTTTCTTTATAAGTAATTCAAAATCACACCCCTATACAACGGAATATCTTAATTAAAAGGAGGTTATCAAAATTCATTCTGAATTTTGGAACCCCAAATATGAAATATTTGGAGGAAAAAAAATGGAAAATAATCAAAAAAATGCATTAACATATCTTTTAGGAGGCTTAGGTGTCGTAACGGTATTAGGTGGAGTATTTAACCTGTATCCAATTATATACGGTTTGTTAGGTGCACTTATCTTATGGATTACATCTAGTGCCATAGGAAAATCTTGGATAGCGATTTTATGTAGTGTAGGAATTATAGTCCTACTGGCAGGTATATTTAACCTGTATACATTCGCATATGGACTATTAGGTGCTGCTACAATCTGGATAATAGCAGGATCCTTAAAAAGATACCTTGGAGAAGATATTATAGAAAACCACCAACACTAATTTATTTATTTTTAGTAAATGGAAACTCAGAAAGGTTCTAAAAAATAAAAAAAACGGAGTTTGTTGATATGCAAAAAATAGCTATAGCAATAATTTTGATTATTCTCGGCGTAATAGTGATAACTTTACCCCTTTTAGGATTAATCCCTATTGCTGTCCTTCCCGGATTCTTAGTCCTTATGTTAGGTATTGGCCTTGTAATAACTGGGATATTTAAAATGGGAGAAAATGATGCACCTGTGGGGATCATCATGCTTATAATGGGAATTATTGCCCTGATTTTAGGAATTGTATTCCTAGTTAACCCTGCACTATTCACTTGGATAGATGGTTTCCTAGTCTGGATAATGGGCTTATTCCTAATAATCGAAGGTATTGCCAGGAGAATTTCAAGAACTAAGGACATATGTGGAGTTAAAAACATTATCATAGGTATACTAATCCTATTTGTAGGACTATTCTTAGCTACTTATACATGGCTTTTAGTAGTTCTAGTAGGCCTATGGTTGTTAACCAGCGGCATAAGAATGCTTTATCTAAGATTGAAACATTTAACTATTCCTTCAAATCGTCCTATAATGAGTTCTTAATAAGGGAAATAGTGGAACTGGTGATTTTTTAGATGCATATGAGTGATTATAAGTGAATTCAAATTTTTTTGAATTCTGACTTTCCTTTATAAGTAATTCAAAATCAGACTCAATATACAACGGAATATCTTAATAAAATGAGGTTAAAAAATGGAAAATAATATAAATCCAGAGGATACTGTTTCGACTGCCAAGTGCGATATTTTTGAATTTTTTGCTAATCACCTTGGTTTGACTGTTATACATCCTGGAGGGCTTAAAGCAACCAGAAAATTAGAAGAAACTATGCAAATTGACAGCAATACCAAAGTTTTAGATATTGCTTGTGGAAAAGGTTCAACTGCCTTTTATTTGGCAGAAAAATATGGTTGCTCAGTTGTAGGTATTGACATATCCGAAGAATTAATTCAAGAAGCAAATGAAACATGCCAAAAAAAGGGTTTGACTAACAAGGTTAAATTTCAACTAGGAAATGCAATGGACTTACCTTTTGATGATAATCAATTTGACGTGGCAATTTCACAAGGAATTCTGGTGTTTGTGGACGATAAAACAAAAACCATAAATGAAGCCTCCAGAGTAATTAAAAATGGAGGAAAAGCCGGATGGGTTGAGCTTAGTTGGAAAAAGGAGCCTGATGAAAATTTTTTAGATAAGGTTTTTAACGTGCTTCGTGCTTATTGTCTAATGAATGCCCGTACTTATGAAGGATGGAAAAAGGTTTTTGAAAGGGCCAATGCCCATAATTTAGTTATCATAAAAGGCAAAACCATCACCGGCAATTTCTTTGAGACGCTAAACGAAGAAGGAATTGTAAACACGATAAAAATAACATTTAACTCCATCTTTAAAAGCGAGGTAAGAAACAGACTTAAAATAATGGGCAAATTTGTTGAAGAGAACTCCGATTATTTTGGTTATGGAGTATATGTGATTGAAAAAACATAATTTTAGTTATATCAACTTGGAGTGATTTTATGGTAAAAGAAAGAATTTTATTCATGTGTGTACGCAATGCTTCAAGATCACAAATGGTGGAAGGCTTTTTCAGGGATTTTTATGGAGATAAATTCGATGTTTTCAGCGCAGGCAGCGATCCTCAAGAAATTGATCCTATAGCAGTACAGGTAATGGATGAGATAGGAATTGACATTTCCAAACAAGCATCAAACAGTTTAAAAGACTATGAAGGCCAGGAATTTGATTACGTTGTGATAATATGTGGAAACGAATATAATTCATGTCCATTTTTTTTCGGAGGCAAAAAACTCTTCTTAGAATGTCTTAAAGATATATATCCATTCAAAGGAACAGAAAAAGAAGAAATTAGGCTTCAAAGAGAGATACGAGATGAAATAGGCGATTGGATACAAGATTTTTATAATTACAAGATTTGTGATGCAACCTACAATGAACCAAATTGCTGTGATTTAAAGACAAACACACAGAACGATGCTGACGATGATAAGCCCTGCTGCTGAGCTGTTTTTAGAAATATTATTGAGTGGATAAGCCCATTAGATGAAAAAAGATTATCAAGGTGATTAAATGTTAAAAGTTATAATTGTAAGTGATGGTCCCTATGGTGAACGTGCCTACGCAGCCATAAAAGAAGAATTTACGTGTGATTTTATAGTTTTAGAACCGCCAACATCCATGTTTGCAGATGAAATTGATATTCCAGAAGAATACTTAAAGAAGCTTGAATCTGCAGATATCATATTAAGCTATGTTCTACACCCTGATCTAGCCCTAGACCTGGTTGATATACTTCATAACAAAGTAGATTGGATTATTGTAGGTGCATGGAAAGGAATAGGGTTTAAAAACCAGCTTGAAGGTTACGGAAATGTAAACTGTCCAGATAACATGTGTAATCTGGAGGAAAATGGAAATCCAACATACGACAAGTTTACAGCCAAATTTGGAAAACCAATAGTAGAATTACGCATTGAAAATGGCAAGGTAGCATGCGTTGAAGTTATAAGGTCAGCTCCATGTGGTTCTACCTCTTTTGTAGGTGAAGAAATGACCGGTCAACGAATAGAAGACCTTCCTATGAAAGCTGGGCTTAAATTACAGCATTATCCTTGCAGAGCACCTAAATTAAGGTTATTCAGTGATGAGGATTGTAAAAAAGAGATGGCGGCCACTTTCCATAAAGAAGCTTTTGAAGATGCTTTAGAACCTCTTCAGAATCAAGAGAATTAGTAAAACTTGAAGATGGAGCTGTTGCTTCATCAGTTTTTGATTTTAAGAAATAAATAAATTTACAATAAATTACTCACTAAGAACCTCATTCAATTGCTTTAAAATACTAATATAGTTTGTTTTAATTACAGTTCTTCCATGATCATCAACAAAACTGTTATGTGCAACTAAATGTCTGCAATCTTCCATTTCTTTTATTTTAGTAGTTATCCAACTTTGATCAGGGAAATATTGTTTAAAAACGTCCCAATTATTCACTATTATTTTATTTAAATCTCCAAAATCCAAATAAAATAAATCAGAATCTCCTCTTACACCCAACCACTTATTTTTATTTTCTTTTTGTTTTCTACCATCTACATTCTTATTAATAGAAGTATTTCCACTTAATTGATCAAAATAATTGTCTCCGAATTCATTTTTTGCTATATTTTCAATGAATAACCTTAAAGAATTTTCTACATAATATAAATAAAGGTATAACTCTGCCATTTCTCTACCTTTCTTTTTCATTTCTGGAGGCAAAATACCGTTTAAATCTACAGAAAATTCTGAAACTGTCCGTTTTAACTCTTCTATTGGAGATAATTTACCCATTAATGGCATAAAATTGATATTAAGAATATCAAAACCTCGTTCATCATCTAAACAGTCATTACAACATCTCAATAAATCTATTTTAACATTATCAGTAATTTCGTATTTTTTATCAGAAGCCATAGGCACATGAAATGTTATTTCTGCGCCAAATGCATCCCATCTTCTTTCTAAACTTTTATCAAAAGCTTCAAAATTTTGAGAATACACTGTTAAACATTTTAAATCACATTTAGAATCTTTAACTATTCCAAAAAGCTCATTTTTTCCATTAAGATCCAAATAGCGTTTTAAAAATTCCAAAAAATAATCTGAATCTGGTTCCTCATAATTAAACATTCAAAACACCAAAAAAAATTAATTTAAAAAATAAAAAGAATTTTAAGGATTAAATCGTTTTCTATCCATTAATTCCTTCATTTTACCAGGATTCCATCCACCGCTTGCAGATTTGGACCGTCCAACCTGTTGAACGTAGCCTGTGATACGGTCATACCATTCAACTTCGGTTGTTTCACCGCATGATGCACAGTTATCCTGTAATCCTTTCATAAGTGTTTTGCATTTAACACAGAAGCTTAGTGCTGAGCTGTATGCCCAGAATCCTATGTCTGAGTTTTTAGCCATTTTATGAGTTAGGCTCATGAGGGCATCAGCATCTGAATAGGATTCTCCCATGAATGCATGGAAAATATGGCCTCCAAGAGTCTTAGGATGGTATTTTTCTTCGATTTTGATTTTTTCTGGGAGTAAAACATCAGAATTAACCGGTACATGTGATGAATTAGTGTAGTAGGCTGTTTTTTCATCGCCGTTTGCAATGATTTTGTCTTTGTATTTTTCCATATCCAGCATTGCGAACCTGTATGCTGTAGATTCTGCTGGTGTTTGGAGCACACTCCATCTTAACTCTGTTTCTTCCCTTAATTCGTCTGCTCTAGCGTTCATGTAGTCTAAAACTTTTAATCCAAATTTATTAGCATCTTTATCTTCCATTCCAACGCCTAAATGCGATAGCAACATTTCATTAAGACCTACAAATCCAAAGGATAATGTGGAGTTGTCTATTCTGTAATACATATCATCATTTGATTTTTGTGATAAGAATGGAAGTAAATTGTAATTGTTAAGGCATTTAAGTGCTTGTTCCCTTCTAAGCATTAAAACTTCTTCAGCAAGGTTTAAGTGAGAGTCAAGATATTCAAATATATCTTCATCATCTTTTGATTCATAGGCGATTCTTGGAAGGTTTAATGTGACATATGCAAGGTTTCCTGTTCTCAAAGTGTCTTTATCCCAGTCTCCAGTCCAATTATCACTTAAAGATGTTCTGCATCCCATGTAATTAGCCATATCTCCTCTGTAGTCAGGGAACATATTTACAAAGTATGGTGAACCGTATTTTGCAGATAGTTCATGTACTCTTCTTAAATCTTCATCAAACTCATTTTTTAAAACGTCATCTCTTAAAACATAAACTGTATTAGGGAATAAGTGTGGTTTGTTGTCAGAATCTCCCTCAAGCAATGTTTCTGTGAATGCTCTCTGTAAAACCCTTGTTTCTTCTTCAAAGTCTCCGTATGACCCTACAAGTTGTCCTTTTGGCCCGTATGCGGGTTCATCTTCTAAAAATTTAGGGACTGTAAATTCCAGGTTGATGCTTGTAAATGGAACTTGGGAACCTCTTGCAGCATAAGCCATGTTCAAGTTATATATAAACATTTGAACTGCCTGTTTCACCTTTTTATAAGGTAAACCTGCTGCAAATGGAGCAGTGAATACATTCCAAAGACTCATTGATTGCCCGCCGCTCATGTTCTGCTGAGCTGCAAGCATTATTTCTCCAGAATGATTCATAAGAGTTTCAATATGATTTGGAGGGCCTGCTACTGAGGTATGGTCTCCTGTACCATCCACTTTAAGCCCGTGTCGTATGAATGTTCTTAAATCGTGCTGTAGACAGTTTAATGGTCTTCCAGCAAAGAATTCTAAATCGTGTATGTGTATGTTTCCGCCCATATGGGCATCTGCCAAATCATTAGGAAGGATGTGTAATAATGCGTACTGTTTGAGTGCTTCATCTGCAACATATTTGTGAACAGTCTCAGGATTATGAATCATATTTGCATTATCACGTGACCCGTTTTGTATGAGGTTGGTGATGTTGTAGACAGGGATACCTACCCTTGTATATTTCCGTCTTAATGTTTCAAGACCATGTTCTACAAGTTTGGTGTTTACAATTTCCCTTATCATTGGGGCAGTGAGATATTCAACATCAAGCTTTTTAAGTTCTTTCCATGCATTATTCGCTATTTCAGCTGCAAGTTTTTCTGATGCATCAGTTTCTACAATCAAGGTTTTTTCTATTTTACTTTTGTCAAATGGCTCGATTGTATCCCTTGTAGTTCGAACTTTAAGTTGGTTAGTTGCCAGATATTTGTCTGCGATTTTTCCATCCACTTCTTTAAGTGAATCATGCACCATTATTTTAATTTCTGCTGTGGAAATACCGTCATATGCCGCTGTTGCAGCAGATGCTGCAATTTTTTGAGCAGCCCAAAGAGGCACTCCTACCATAAGGCAGGATTTAACTATTTTTTCGTAGCTGAATTTCTCGTATATTCCGTTATTCTTTAAAACACATGTCTTGGCCTTTTTTGGCAAAGCAGCTATCGCATGCATGTCTTTCATTCACAATCCCCCATCACATACTAAACTAATTTATAATCATCATAATTTTTATAGAAATATATCCAATGAACTTTGTTTTGATTTGTCACTTTCAAATAATGAATTTATCCCCGACTCAATAAGTTCTATTCTTTGAACAATATAATTGTCAATTGGATATCTGTTGGCTAATTCCTTTGAAATCTCCAGATACTTAACCACAGACCCTTTAGAAATACTGAGTATCAGATTTCCACCACAAGTACATTCTCCAGATAATGGGATTCTTCTATACTTTTTATTGCACTTAGTACATCTAACTTTCTGTCTGGAAAATGCTCTTGAGTTTCCAGCCATGTCCGGCAGGAAATGAGATGTTAAAACACCCTCAACAACACCTCTCTGGTCAACAGCCCTTATTTTCTCCGCTAATTTAACTTGACCTTCTACTTTTTCCCTCATTGTAGGAAGCATCTTGTATAAACATAATTTAGGACCATCATGGATGCTTGAAGTGTCATGAGAGAACATAATCCCTTTATACTGGTCTTCTGTACCTAGCCTTTTCTTTACATTATCTATAAGTGAAATCACATCTGATGGTTTTGCAAATTCAAGAGTCTTTTCATATAGCTCTAATGGAAGTGTGGGCATAGCATCAATGTTATGGGACTCATCATCAATTTCTTCAGGGTCGATTCTGGATGAAAGAACTAAAGGTGCGTCCATTCTTCCTCCTCTTGAACTTGGAAGGTATATCTTTGAAAAGTTGATTAAAGCATCTAAAAGCAGCATTACTGAGTCTTCATCACTGTCACAGTTTCTTCTTTTTGCTGAATGGAAATATGGGTGCGCATAACATGCTGCTGCCTTTGTAAATCCAACAACCCTTCCTAAAACGCCTGCCGAGGTGTGTGGAGCCAATCCCACTATTAACTGACCTACAAGTCCTTCTCTTTCTTTAACATTGTAAAATCGTTCTTCATGGTAGAAATCTTCAAGCAAATCATCTAAAAAGTTTGAAACCCGTATAAGGTAATCTGCACAGTTTTCTGAGATTATGACATCTTGAATTTTGATTTCAAGGATTTGATCATGATTTTCAAGTTCATTTCCATTAATATCATGAGTATAGCCCATCTCAACGAGCTTTATAGGACTTACTCCTATTTCTTTTGGTGTAAAATGAGTTATAGGCAAATTAGTGGAATCATGCCTAATTGTAGCATCTTTAAAGGTAAAAACTTCATTTTTTGCCCTTAATATTCCTTTTTCAAGGGGTTCAGGGAATTTTTCCTCGGATATCATCCCTATAACGCCCTTAATTTCATCTAATTTCCTTACACCTGAATTTTCATATGCTTTTTTAAGTAAAGTTGCTAAATTAATTTTTTTCTTTGCAGCACCTGTTGGAATCGCTCTTGCCCCACACACAGGGCATTTAGCATGAAATGAACCTATTCCACATTCTGTACATTTACATCTGGAGATTTCAACTAAAATATTTCCCTTTTTAGCTGCATCAACTATGTTTCGTCTGCTGCCCCCATATGTACCAATTGGAAACAATGCATGAGGTGCAGGCTTCATCTTCCTTTCCTTGGTTTTTTCAGGTCTTCCAACCCTTGTACCAATATAAGTAGGTGCTTTAGCCATTATTTCTGCGTTTGATACATTATTTAAGGACTCTAACGTGTTATTACCTTTTGAAGTATCCAAAGGTTGATTTAATGTTTCAATTAAGGCAAATACATGGTTATTTTCAATTATAACTTTATTGTTTTGAACTATATGTGGAACACCTAAAACCTCTAAAATCCTTTTTTGAGGCCCTATATCTAATTCTAAATCATTTTCAGCATTAGATTCATCATAATTTCCATATATCCACGATCTAAGTTCATTTAACTCCTCACAAGATACATCATGATAAAAATAAGTGTATTCTGGATGTAATGGAACATCATACTGCTTAGATATATTAAAAGCTTCTCTCGAAGTTATATTATCCATTGTATCTAAATCTAAATCATTTCCATTATTTAGATATTCTTCAGAAATTTCAATTCTTTTTATCCACCATTCATCACACCAGCCGGCGGGCAATAAATTATGGTTATTTCTTAAAAATTCACCGAATGCAACCAATATATCCCCTAAAAATAGAATTTCTACTACATCTCTTCTAATTTCCTTTGCTTGTGCCGTTGATTCAACTTTAATTACACTACCATTCCGTAATTTAACGATGGGGCCATCTATTACATCACAAGGAACAACACACATTCCCTTTCCCGGCCTTTCAATCTTCATCTGGGTTCCCACTGCCAGAAATTCAACAATTTCCATGGTTATGGGGCTTATTCCCATTGCAGCAAGCCCTGAATTTCTTGATCTTCCATACCTTAACCTAAATCCTCCTTTTGCTTGAGGATAAGATAATACTGGCCTTCCACCAATAATATCTCTCATATATTTATCATCGACTTTGTCTTTCTCGCCTTCATCATCATCAGAATTACTAGTTCCTTTTGAAAAGGTATCAAGCCACTCCCAGCCATCTATTTTCAATTTATTTGCATATTTTAAAGCCTTTGGAGCTTTTTGAATAACTCCCTCCGCTATTGCAAGAAGAGCTCCTCCACGAATATTATTGGTTTCAACACGCTCTAAATCACGATGCGAAACTTCAACATGGTCTGTAGGCTCTCCTGTCACTTCTACAGGAATATTTTTCACTGCAAGCCTTACCTCTTCTGGTGATGGCGAATACTGAAGATTTGTAACCTCCGATTCATAGAGTTCCACTTCTTCCACATATCTTTCAATTTCCCTTTCTGTAGGTTTATAAACGTCAAGATCAATTGAAAGCCGGATATAATCTCCAATTAGAACTGCTAAAGCTGCTGCAGTTCCACCAGCGCTTCTAATTGGGCCTGCAAAGTAGACAGCTAAGTACCATGTTTTATCGAAGTTTTGTTTTATTTTAAGTTTTGCAATTCCTTCAAGAGGCGCTGCAACAACTCCCTCAGTCAAAATAGCGAGGGCAGTTCTTATAGCCTGGTCTGCTTTCTTCTCCTTAATTTCTAACGAGTCTTCTTTACCTTCTTCATCAGGTTTAGTCACAATTTCTCTTGCTATCCAAAATGCAGCTTCTTCCCGGGAATAATCAGCTTCTAGCTCTGTAATTCTACCTGCAATGTTTTCAGGGCCTACCAATCCCTCAACCCTTTCTGCTAAGTTCTTTGCAAGAGGAACTTCCGGCTCTAATTCAGTATCATGCCCTTTAAGCCTTGCTTTTCTTGCTACATCGTACACTTTCTGTGTTTCTTTTTCTAAAGCCTCAAAATAGCCCATATTACTCCCTTACCATGTTAAAAAATATGTTTAATGTAAAAAATATCCAACATACCCTGTAACACCATATAAATGATGGGGATCAAGTTCGTTAAACATTAAAAATGAAAAATTCGATCCCCTTTATTTTTATAGATATAGATAGGAATGTATAGATAATAAAGTTTACTACGACGCCTTTATAAATTCCTAAATTGTGTATAACTACTTATAAATAGGTATCATTAAGCTCAATAAATTTAATTTTAAATTTAATTATTTTTCATAAACACTAAAATAGATTTTTAAGGTTAAATAATATCTAAAACACTTTAATTTATATTCCAAAGGGTTTAAATCAAAAATAGAAATAAAAATTTGACATTTGATCAACAAGTATATCAAGTAAAAAAAACTTCAGTATATATCATAAGTTTAATTAGGAAATAGATAATTCCTTTTAAACTGATAATAGAATATTTTAATTGAATTTAAAAGGGGGGATAAAATTTGATCACGAGTAGTGATACTAAAAATTTCAAAGCTGTTTTAGCGTTCTTAGGAATTCTTTGTGCAGTTTTAGCCATTGTCGCATCTCCAATTTATGCTGCTGATGATACTTCAGGAACTTCTGTTTCAAGTAGTGATGTCAGTACAACTGCCCCTAGCTATACGATTAATACCTTTGATTCTAGTGTAGGAGCCGATGTTACACAAAACCCTGAGATTAGTGGCAATATTGCCCGAACTGATTTATCAAATCAGGTTTTTGAATATCAAAAGTCAGGATCATCTATACTCACTTTTGGTAGTGGAACTGGAAATAAACTTTTAATCTGGTCAGGGATTCATGGAAACGAAGAAGAAGCAAATATAGCTACAATGAGGTACATGGAAGAAATAAAAGATAAAAGCTTCGATGGTACATTACAAATCATTCCATTCGCCATTCCAAGAGACACAGCAGTGAATTCAAGAGATTATGGTCCTGTATACTATTATTATACTGATTGGGTTAAATGGAAAAAAGGATGGTCTAAAAAAGCAGTTACTAAACGATACAAAAAAGTTTACAGAGTTAATGGAAAACGATACTACAAATGGACATACAGAACTGTGTATAAACGCGTATACGGATGGTTGTACAAACCTGTAACCAGATTAGGCTATAACTATCAAGATCCAAACCGAATTGCAAATGTTGCGGGAACTCCAGGTAATAAAGTCCTTGAATACGCCAGAGCTCATGGAATCACCCATATTTTAGATGTGCATTCTGGTGGCGGTTTAAGCGGTCCAACTTATGCAAATGGTTTAATATATGCAACTCCTGGTAATTATGAAGAATGTAACTGGGCAAACACGATTAGAATGCAAACTGGTGCTGTAGTTGAGCAATCAGCCATTAATCAAGGATCAGTTAGACTTGTTGGACACAACTATGGTATAAACACAATTACAATAGAAGTAGAAAGAGATGCAGGTTCTACAAGCCATTATGCCGATGTTGAATTGAACATGATAAGATCTGCTTGCAGAGCTATGTTTGCAGGACTATAAAAAGTTTTTAAATGACTTAAAAAACTTTTTCTTTTTTTTTATTTATTTTATAAATCTCTTAACTGATAGATTTCTGTTTTTTTAAAAGAATTATACCCTCAATCATACAATTTTACAGAAGACATATAACATTTAAGTAATCTTAAAACAATATATTCAATATAAAAAAAGTGAATTTAATTTTTTCATTAATCAATTTAACCGGTGATTTTCATGGCAAAAAAAGATAAAAAAACACTTCCCCCAAGTGGTGCTGGTCTTGTACGATATTTTGAAGAAGAAACAAAGGGACCTAAATTAACACCTGAACAAGTCGTTATCATGACTGTTATATTAGCAGTACTTTGTATAGCGCTACGTTTTACTCAATAAACTATTTTATTAACCTATTTTTTTAAGGAGATTATTATATGGCGATTCATCCTATTGAATTCAGATATGGTACTGAAGAAATGCGTAATGTGTGGGAATCTGAAAACAAACTTCAAAAAATGTTAGAAGTTGAAGCAGCCCTTGCACAAGCAGAAGCAAATCTTAATTTAATTCCTAAAGAAGCTGCAGATGAAATAAGCAGCAAAGCAAGCACAGAATATGTTACAGTTGAAAGAGTGGCCGAAATTGAAAGGCAGACCAATCACGACATTGCTTCAATTGTAAAAGCCCTTGCAGAAGTCTGCAAAGGAGATGCTGGTGAATATGTGCATTTTGGGGCGACTTCAAACGATATTATTGATACTTCTCAATCACTGCTTTTTAAAGATTCTATAGAGATATTAAAAGGAAGGCTCACAGAGCTTACAGAAACGCTTCTAAAACTGGCAGATGATAACAAAAACACCGTTTGCATTGGTAGAACTCATGGACAGCATGCACTCCCCACAACATATGGAATGAAGTTTGCATTATGGGCTGATGAGGTTCACAGGCAAATAGAAAGGCTTAATGAATGTAAAGAACGTTTATGTGTGGGAATGGTTACTGGAGCAGTGGGCACAATTGCTGCTCTAGGAGATGAAGGATTAGCTGTTCATAAAAAAGTATCTACGATTTTAGGCCTTAATCCAGTTTTAATATCTAATCAGGTTGTTCAAAGAGATAATCATGCAGAATTTATCATGGACCTTGCAAATACTGCCAGTACATTAGATAAAATTGCAGTAGAGATTAGGAATCTCCAAAGAACTGAAATTAAAGAGATTGGCGAAAGTTTCGACCCTGAAAAACAAGTTGGAAGCAGCACCATGCCTCATAAAATGAACCCAATTACAGCTGAAAGAATTAGCGGTATTTCAAGAGTAATACGTGCTTATGTAGTTCCTGCACTTGAAAATAATCCATTGTGGCATGAAAGGGACCTTACTAACTCTTCATGTGAGAGAATAATTCTTCCAGAAGCATGTATACTTTTAGATTACATTATTGTTCTCACATTAAAAGTTCTTAAAAATCTTGTTTTCTATCCAGAAAACATTGAAAAAGATTTAAATATTACAAATGGATTGATAATGGCTGAAAGGTTCATGGCAGAGCTTACAAGAAAAGGAATAGGAAGACAAACAGCCTATGCAATTGTAAGGGAATGTTCACTGAAAGCTAATGCAGAAAATAAAGGATTAAGGGATGTAGTTTTGTTAAAGGATGAAATAAGGAAATATTTATCTGAAGATGATATTAAAGAAATCATGGATCCACATACTTATATTGGATCATCTGTTGAAATAGTAAATAACGTCCTGGAAGAGTCCAAAGGATGGTTTTGAACTTATTTCTCTTTTTTAATTATTTTTAAAGTTGAATTTATTCTTATTTTTATTAATTTTGAAAGATTTAATCCTGTTTAATTTTTAACCTGTTAAACTGTTTTTAATATATATTAAAGCTTATTAAATCGTTTTCTATTTAAAAAAAGACATTTTTAGAGCTGAAATGGAAAAAAATATATATTAATTTGGCCATATATTATAAACTATAGAATTTGTACTCAAAATTTGGATGGAGGTGAAAAAATGGGAGATATTAAAGAAATACTATCAGTCCCAGTTGTACCCTTTGCACTTATGATTGGTGCAATTTCAGCTGTTGTAGGATTCCTTTATGCATTAATATTCATTTTACCAATGAGCCTGCTTATAGGATCAATGCCTGTTCAGGGAGTTCAAGGAATGCAATTTATAGGTCTTGGTGTCGGTTTTGGAATTATAATGCTAATAGTAATACCTATAGGTGCATTTATTGCAGGATTTATAGCATACGCAATCATAGCGCTGATTTACAACATATTAGCCCCAAGAATCGGTGGAATCAAACTAGAACTTGACTAATTCATATATTCTTTTTATTTTTGTTTTTTTTAGGGAGTTAGTTAAATAAAAAAAAGACTTTCTCCGCCACTAAAGAGAAAAATGTATATATTTCCAAATACAATTTATTGCATGTATTAACTAACCAAAAAGGAGGTGAAAAAAGATGGCTGAAATAAAATCAATAAAAATCGTTCCTTTCACATTGATGTCTTCTTCAATTTCCGCAATACTCGCTCTAATTGGTGCTATAATACTTACATTAGCACTTGGAGTAATAGCAGCAGTTCTTCCACCACAGTTTGCACCTTTAGCTAGCTTATTAGCAGGTTTTGGTTTAGCAGCAATAATCGCTTATCCAATATTAACATTCTTAATAGGTCTTTCTACAGTATTCCTCAGTATACTACTTTACAATCTACTAGCGCCCAAAGTTGGAGGCGTACAGCTTACTATGGATGGAAATAACGTAGAATCCATACCAATTGTGCCATTTGCACTTATTCTATCCATTATTATGGCAATATGGACATTTATCATGGGATTACTATTAACTACAATACTTGCCCCAGTTACAGGATTAATAATATCTGTAATACCTCTAGCAACAAATGGAACAGCAACTGGAGCAGGAGTTGGCTCATTAGTAACATTAGGTGCTATTTTCTTCATAATTGTACTACCAATACTCGTGCTCATATTTGGATTCATTGGACACGCACTATTTGCAGCATTCTACAACTTCATAGCAGCGAAAGCCTCTAAAATACAGCTAAACTTTGAAGCACTACCAGAAAACTGGCATAAACTGACCGAAATACCAATTATACCTGCAGCCCTTGCTTTAGCAGTGGTTTCAGCAATATTTGGATTAATAATGGGAATATTAGACTTTGCAAGTGGTTATGGTATCATGGCATTCCTAATAGATTTCATAGGAAATTTCATATACACATTCATAATAGTTGCAATAGGCGCAGGGCTATATAATTTCTTAGCTCCAAAAATCGGTGCAGTCCAACTGGAACTTGAATAACTTGTTAAAACCCTATTGGGTTTTTTATTTTATTTTTAAGCATGCTTTAATTTCTAAAACTCTTTTTAATCTCATTATATCCGTATTAATGATTATAACTGTTTTAAAGCAGCTCAATGTTTTGTAATGATAATTAAGCTTTTACAAGGGCAATTTTTCATTCCCTGCTCAAATTCCCTAAAGGAATATGTTATTAAACTTCTATCAGGGTCTGCTACCCAAACTGTGCTGCTATCAAAACATATTTTTACTGGAGTTACATAATGGCCTCCTTTATATTTTTTATAGTAACTGGGCCAGCCTGAGCAGTATCCATGGACAAATAATGTGCGGTTTGGATCGTCTAATATTTGTGCCATTCCCTGATATCCGTATTCAGAGAAATATTTTTCTTGAGCTGTAAGGTTTAAACCCATGTCTCTACCGATTTGAGGCATTGCGGCGAGTATATCTGACGGATTTGTTCCTTTTAGCCCATATTGAGTATGGCAAAGTTTAGATAGTCTTGCTGCAGATGGGGGTTGTCCAAATTCCCATAGTGTTTCCCAAAGGGCAGAAGGAGCACATGTTATCCAGTACATGTTCTGTTTCATCCATTGGTATCTGCCTGTTTGGTGGCAGTTTGAATTTGAAGGTTTTTGAACTTCTCCTAACCCTATCTGCACGTATTTTGGATTTCTTCCTTTAGTTTTAATGAAATTATCCACGCGACTTATCATGTCTTCATATTGTGCTTTCAATATTTTCATGCTGTTTAATGTGACATAATTTGGTTTTCTACCCTTTTCTTTTTCAAATTGAAGTATTCGAAGCACCATATCTTTATAAGAATTGTATGACATCTTCATTTTCATCACCTAAGCTGTATCATCATCTTCCAAATCATCTGTTAAATCCCCAGTAATCACGAGTTCCTTTTCAGGATCTACATCTGTACTTTTTGATTCTATAGTGCTTGAACTCTCTTTTTGAATTTCTTGTTCCGGTTCTGTAGTGTTTGAACTCTCATTTTGAGTATTGGTCAATAATTTTTGGCCAATAAATCCTGCAATTCCTCCTACGGCCATTGACGATATATTAGATTCTTTCATTGCCATTGCCGCTAAAGCTATTGCTATTAATCCAAATATTGCCAGTAAATTTACAAATGTGTTATTTAGCCTATGCCATTCATAGGGCACTGTATCCCCTACCATTTAATCACCACCATTTTAATATATGATATTTAATTGAAATTGTTATAATAAGGTATTAACTATTATAATTAAATAATAAGGCTTATATAGTCACATCAAGAAATAATTGCATAATCCAATTCAATTCGTTAAATTACGATGTTATCTACTTAAAAAAAGCCGATTTTTAATAAATTTTTTTTATCAAAATAATAGTGTGATTTCATGCAAAAAACAATAAAATGTAGAAAAATCTCCAAAGGACATGCTAAAGGAGAAGTCATAGTTACAAAAGACTCTTTAAGTTTTTTAGGAGGAGTAAACCCTAAAAATGGAATTATAATTGAGCCAGGGCACGAATTACACGGTCAAAACATAATTGGAAAAATTCTAGTTATCCCTTCCGGAAAAGGATCTACAGTAGGGTCTTATGTTATATTTCAGATGGTTAAAAATAAAACTGCCCCTAAAGCCATAATATCCCTAAAAGCCGAGCCTATTATTGCAACTGGCGCTATAATGGCAGAAATACCCATGGTTCATCAGCCTGAAGCCGATATTTTGAATATAGTTAAAAATGGAGATATTATAGAAGTAGATGCTGACGCAGAAGTTATTAGAATACTATAACTAACTAATAAAAATTTTCTGCATATGCATTTAAAATATAAAAAAATAAATAGTAAATTTTTTTAAATAAAACTAGTTTTCAGTAAGCTTCATATTCTCTCTGGCCTGCAGACTGAACATATTCCCCTATAGCACCGCCAATAGCTGAAAGAACACCGCATACCAACATTGCGAGGATTGTTAAGAATATTACAACCACAATACCAATAGCACCCACTGCAAGTCCTAATTGAGTTAGTAATACGCCTAATATAACTGCTACAGCTCCTACACCCAATAGAGATAGGATTCCAATTAATAGTCCGCCTAAAACTCCTGCCAAAGCTCCGTGGATTATACCACTTTCAAATTCAAATTCGTCCCTAATTAAATATGCTGCTAGAAAACCACCTATTATTGGCCCTAAAAAAAACAACGGGAAGAAAACAAGAGCCAAAACAAGGGTTAATGCTCCATTTACAATTGCACCTATGGCAATTGCTATCCAATCTTTCATTTTTTATCACCTCAAAAATTCTAGAATTTTTGTGGTTCAGGAAATGAAAATTTCCTTCAACCTCATTCTTGAGTCGGTGTTATTATATTTTTAATCATTAAAATAATTATTCAAAAAAATTAATAATGCACTTTAAATTTTATGATCTGGTGAAAAATATGCATCCTGCATTTAAATGGTTGGATATGGTTCTAAACATAAAAATATGTAATAATTAAAAATAAGGATTTTTGTGATTTAAAGATGAAATAAGTGTTTTCATAGTTTTAGTCTATGTAACTAGTGTTTATGTAGCTTTAGCAGTTGTATACGCATCATACATAGCATATAACCACACTATGATATATAAAATACTTACAATCATTGCAAATTCACTAACCATGAATATAGCCACAGATAATATCAATGAAACAATAATCAAGACTATTCACATCATAAGTTTACCAGCATATACTTGTCCTAATCCTGGTATAAAAAAAGACAGTACTAACGCCAATATTGGATTTTTTGCCATCCATTTCACCTCCTTTTTAAGCTGTTAAGGTTTAATCGGTTTTTGTTGTTAATATATTTTTCTTTTTAATTTTTTTAAATTTATAATTTCAAAAAATAGGCCAGATTAACTAGTTATTTAAAGTAAATATAAATTTAACGTTAAATTGAACATATCTAATGTTAAAATAAATATTCATTAAAAAAATACATGATATTTTTGAATTAAAAAAAGATTAGCATTAATTAAATGTACTGAATTTTTAATCAAAACAGTTACGATTATCTGTTAGATATATTTTTTATTTACCAACCTTATGATTTTTTCCAGTTAGAATATATACTGCCAAATACACCGCCAATTGCACCTAAAACTATATCAATAGCTATTTTCATTAATATAATCAAAATTTCAGCTTTTATAATCAAATATCCTCCTACTAAAAGTAAAATTATGATCCCAACAATACCTCCAAGAACCCCAATCATAACTCCATGAATAGCTCCATTTACATAGTTTTGATTGACCATATATCCAACAATTGCACTTGCAGCTAATATACTGATATATGAACCATACTCACCCATAAAATGGTTTAGTATTAAAGCAAATATTACTGTTAGAATAAATCCTAAAATTACTGCTTTCCACTTAATCATTTTTCCAATTCCCATAAAGATTATTTCAATTTAATATGACTTATTTATAATGCTTTTTTTAAACTTATCATGTAATAAGTGTTTTTAGTTAAAATATTTTTAAAAGCTCCAATAATCTATCTAGAACTGTTTCATTTAATTCCAATTTAAACTGTGTAATCTAAAAAAAATAAACAAATTTACACTAAATTGAAAACGGAAAAATACAAGTTAAACATAGCATATATTAATATAATGCTTGAATTTAACGAAAATTATGTCATTAAAGGCAGGTTTTAAAAATGAAATATTCTCTTATCTATAACGGAACACTGATAGATGGCAATGGAGGTAAAACACTTCCAGAAGCTGTTATTTTAATCAAAAATAATATGATTGTTGCTGTTGGAACTGAAGACTCCATTTCACTTCCAGATGAGCAGATTAAAAAAATTGATGCTAATGGAATGTTCATATTACCTGGATTTATAGATACTCACGTCCATATCATGGCAAATGGTTTTAAAATGGAAGATACCATCCATAATCCTCTTTCATTGTATTTTTACAAAGCAGTGGAGAATATGCACAAAACAATTGATGCGGGTGTGACTACTGTAAGAGATGCCGGTCTTGCTGATGTTGGAGTTAAAATAGCAGTGGAGAAAGAGATTATAACTGGGCCCCGAATACAAATCAGTGTTATGCCACTTTCTATAAGTGGAGGTCACTTTGATTTTTGGCTGAATTCTGGTTTTGATATTAAAGTTTCATATCCTGGCCTCCCTGAAAGCCTTTGCGATGGAGAAGAGGAAGTAAGAAAGAGAGTTAGGGAAATACTTAGATCTGGAGCTGAATTTATCAAAGTTATGGTTACTGGAGGCGTTATGAGTGCAAATGACGGCCCAGAACATACACAATTTACAGTTGAAGAATTAAAGGTGATGGTTCAAGAAGGAAAATATCACGATAATGTAAAGGTAATGGCCCACGGACATGGCCTTGAAGGGATTAAAAATGCTTTAAAAGCAGGTGTTCACTCCATAGAGCATGGTACTTATCTGGATAATGAAGCAATTAATATGATGATTGATCAGGACACCTATCTCGTGCCCACATGCTTAGTAATAAAACAGAACAAAAAATTCGCTGAATCTGGTGATTTACCAGAGTATAGCAGAGCACAAGCCCTTGAAATAGTTGATATACACGATAAAAACATTAAAAATGCATATAAAGCTGGAGTTAAGATTGTTATGGGTACAGATTGTGGTGTTATCCCTCATGGTCTGAATTTACGTGAACTAGGCTTTTTATGTGATATTGGAATGAGCCCTCAAGAAGCAATAATGGCCGGGACAAAATATGCTGCAGAATGTATGGGATGGCAGGATAAAATTGGTACAGTTGAACCAGGGAAGCTTGCAGACATTATAATAAGCAAAAAAGATCCTATTTTGGATATAAAGTCTCTTGGAAATCCAGATAATGTTTTATTAGTTATGAAAGATGGTAAAATTGTTAAAAACCTCTTAAATTAAATATAAATTTTTATAATGATAGGAAGGAATGAATATGGCAGATAAAGCCAAAAAAACCGATATTAAAGTTTCAGGAATGAACTGCGCCACTTGTGCATTGAACATTGAAAAATCCCTTGAAGATGTGGAAGGCGTTGGTAAAGCACAGGTAAATTTTGGAACTAAACGAGCTACAGTTGAATATGACCCAGAAAAGGTAAATCTAAACCAGCTTGAAAGTGCAGTGGTAGATGCAGGTTATGGAGTTATAAATGAAAAAATCACCCTTAAAATAGGGGGAATGACCTGTGCAATGTGTGTAAAAGCAATTGAAGATGGTCTAGGAAAGCTTGATGGAATAAGTGCCGTTAATGTTAATTTAAGCTCCAATAAAGCATATGTTACCTACAATCCGAGAATGGTGACTGTTGATGACATGAAAAGTGTAATTGAGGATATTGGATACCAGTATCTTGGAATTGAAGGAGAAGATCTTGAAGATCTAGAAGAAAAGGTGCGAATTCAAGATTTAAAGAATAAAAGAAACAGAATAATTGTGGGATTTGGTGTTTCCATTCCCCTAATGCTTATGATGTATTTTAATGTCATGGTACCAATTTATATGCCTTATTTCATGCTTATAGTCTCAATTATACCATTTATTTACGTTAGTTATCCCATTTTTAGTGCGGCTTATCGTGCGCTTAAAAATAGGCTGCTGAATATGGATGTGATGTACTCCATGGGTATAGGAGTAGCTTTTGGTGCGAGTATCCTTGGAACATTCAATATTATCCTTAATCCGGAATTTATGTTCTATGAAACCGCCTTAATGCTTGCAGCTTTTCTTACACTGGGCAGATATCTTGAATCGAGAGCTATTGGCCGGACTTCAACTGCAATTAAAAAATTAGTGGGATTACAGCCAAAAACAGCTACGGTTATTCGTGAAGGGAGAGAAATTGAAGTTCATATTGAAGAACTGCAAATAGGAGAAATTATAGTTGTTAAACCCGGTGAAAAAATCCCAACTGACGGTGAAGTCATTGAAGGTGAAAGTTATGTTGATGAATCCGTAATTACTGGTGAATCAATTCCTGTTATGAAAAATAATGGTAAAAAAGTTATTGGTGGAACTTTTAACCAGAATGGTGTCCTTAAATTTAAAGCCACCAAAATTGGAAAAGATACTGTTTTATTCCAGATAATTAAACTTGTTGAGGATGCTCAAGGCTCAAGACCTCCTGTTGAACGTATTGCAGATAAAGCTGTGACTTATTTCATCCCCACAGTACTTACAATTGCCATTGCTGCATTTGCAATCTGGTATTTTGTTTATAGTAGTACTTTACTCTTGGCATTAACCGTTCTTATTTCCATCCTTGTTGTTGCCTGTCCTTGTGCCCTTGGCCTTGCAACACCTACAGCAATAACCGTTGGTATTGGTAGAGGTGCAGAACTTGGTATTCTTATTAAAGATGGTTCAGCACTTGAAACATCGGAAAAAATCACTTCCATATTGTTTGATAAAACTGGAACTCTTACTAAAGGAAAACCCGAAGTAACCGACGTTATAGCAGTTGGATTTGAATCTGATAATCTTATAAAATACACTGCAAGTGTTGAAAAGAATTCACAACACCCCCTTGCAGATGCAATAGTTAGAAAAACTATAAATGAAAATATTCAGCTTTCAGAAAGTACTAATTTTGATACATTTGGAGGAAAGGGAGTATCAGCAATGGTTGGTGGAGATGAAGTGCTTGTTGGAAATAGAGCTCTTCTTAAAGATAGAGAAATTAAAATCAGCGATGATACAGAAGGAAATATACTTCAACTTGAAAATGAAGGAAAAACTGCCATTTTAGTTGCAGTTAACAATGAATTTGCAGGAATAATCGCTGTGGCAGATACATTAAAGGATACAACTAAATCGGCGATTGATGAGCTTAAAAAGATGAAAATTAAGGTATTTATGATTACAGGGGATAATGAAAGGACTGCAAATGCAATTTCAAATCAGGTTGGAATTGAGAATGTGCTTGCAGAAGTTTTACCTCAAGATAAGGCCTTTGAAGTGAAAAATCTTCAAGATAATGGTGAAATTGTGGCATTTGTAGGTGATGGGATTAATGACGCTCCTGCGCTTGCTCAATCTGACGTTGGAATTGCAATTGGAAGCGGTACAGATATTGCAATAGAAAGCGGAAAAATAGTGCTTATCAAAGATGATTTAATGGATTCTGTTGCAGGAATCCAGCTCAGCAAAAAGGTAATGCAACGAATAAAACAAAATCTATTCTGGGCATTTGCCTATAACACTGCATTGATTCCTGTTGCTGCAGGAGTGCTTTATTCCGTTAATATAGTTTTCAAGCCAGAATATGCAGCTTTTGCCATGGCTTTAAGTTCAGTAACGGTTGTAAGTCTATCATTACTACTAAAAGGATACGTACCTCCCGCAAAAAAGAAATAAAAACTAATTTAAAGTTTTTGATCAATAATCATGAAATAAAAGATCATAATTAAGAGGTGAAAACATGGCTGTAGACCCTATATGTAAAATGGACGTAGATGAAAAAACTGCAAAGTTTGTAAGTGAATATAAAGGAAAAAAATATTATTTCTGCGCTCCAGGCTGTAAAAAAGCCTTTGACGAAGATCCAGAAAAATATATAGACTAAAAAAAGTTTGATTAACTTTTTTTATTTTATACTCAAAAATCGCGGGTTTTAGCAAGCACAGTACATGGTGCACTGTCAATTCCATTTATCTGCCATGGAACAACAATTATATGTTCAACTGAAATATTTGAAACTCCATCCAACTTCATATCTTCAACTAAAAGTAACGGTTCTCCCAGCTCCTCATTTTCCTTAAATGCATTTAAATGTGATTCTTTCCCTTGTTCTGGCTTTTTATAGCTTGAAATGGATACGCAATCTACTCCAATGCACCTAATGTCCGGATGGTTTTTTCTAAGCCAGTAAATCAAATCAGGATCAATTCCAGGATTAGAGGTTAAATAAGTATCTGAATCATCTTTACGGTATTTTTCAAAACCTGTTTTAAAAATTAGACAGTCTTTACCTTCTAAATTAATTTCAGCTATTTCTTCAAGTTTTATAATCCTATTATGTTCTTTAGGAATGTCTAAAATTAATGGATTGTTGAAAACAAGTTCATTTTGACTGTAATCAGATATTGTTTTTCCTTCATCTAAAAAATGGCCAGGAGCATCCATATGTGTCCCACAGTGATTTTCAACACTGATTATATAACTATTATAACCTCCACCCTTTGAAACTTGACTATTAGGAGTTATTTCAAGATTTTTTAATCCGATATGCACTGGAGAAGTTTCTTCAAGAGTATGGGAAAGTTTTTTGTATGGCATGTTCTCACAGGATTATATTTGATTTTTTTAAAATATGTTTTTAACCGTTTAATAGATTGATAGAATTTATTAAAATATAAATTGGAATAAATGCAATTATATAAATGTAGTAACTGAAACTACAGGAGACATTGAAAAAATGGCATTATTAGATAGCATAAAAAAGAAAGCTACCAAAGAGCTTGAAAAACAGGCTAAAAATAAAGGTGGCAGCGAAATAGAAAAAAGAGCAAAAAGTGAGATTAAAAAGAGATTTAAAATTTAATTTTTTAAATTTCTAAGCTTAATTTCTTTTTATTTAATTGTTTTTCCCAATTAACTTGATTTGTCTTTTTAAACAACTTCATTTTTCATTATTTCCCTTAAAACCGCTGTGGCATAACATCCCTTTGGAATTGAAAACTCCACTAAAACACCTTCATCAGTGGCCTTAGCAGACACGTCCCATATTTTAAATCTCATTGCACGCCTCAAGCCATGACTTCCAAGTCTTGGCATTTTAGGAACTTTAAACTCTTCTAAGGTAACTCCTTCATCGTCTAAAATCTTCTGCTCCATTTCACCTAATTTTCCACCGGCAAGTGGCACTTTACTTCCAAAAAGAGGCGCTGTAGGGTGAACTTCAAAGTTTTTAATCCTCTCATCAATTTCATCTCCAAATTCATGGACTAAATGCTCATCATTATCCGCAATTATATCGCCTTCAACATATTTATCAATTCCAAGCTTTGACCTTTCACTTACGGCTTTATTAAATAAGTATGATTGGTATGCGTGAACAAACATCCTTTTTAATGGTTTTGGAAGACTTTCAATTGCTCGTATGTAGGATTTTTCATCTAATTCCTCTTTACTTTCTATTTTCTTCTTTTTCATTTCTTTTAGAAGTGTTTTAAGCATCATTTTTTCATAGCGCATGCCTTTGGGCATGGATTCCAATGATTCTTCCAATTTTCCATCATCATACATTTGCCTTACTTCTTTTATGTGTTCCGGTTCTTCATCATATGGATTTCCAATGTATGCATCTACTACTTTCCCTAAATCGTTTTCAAGCAACTTTTTTCCGACTATATGTGTATTTGACCTTGCTTTACCAAATCTTTGCCAGCCAAAATAATTTGGAACTCCCTTTTGAGATAGTTCGGCTAATATTTCATTTGCGATTTCCACATCAGCTTCAGGATTTTCTGTATCTCTTATAAGGAGCCTGAATTTATTTCCTATAAGTTGCCCTATCCTTAATTTCTTTTGATTTTGCATTATTTTAAGGATTTTCACTTTGTAAAGTTTATCTTCCAGTTCCTGAATCTGTTCTACCTCCAAGTTGGCCACACATAGCCATTGTCTTGTTACAGCTCTTTTATCCTTCATTCCAGCAAAGCCCATTCTTTTTCTGTCTATGTGCAATTCCTGTGCTACGTCCAGTACAACGTCCAGTGTGTCTCTTCCTATTTTTTCAATGAAAAACCATGTATTAGGGCCTTCTCCACTTGGTGTGGATTCAGGTATTTCTTCAACATAAAAATCTTCGTATTTTGTTCTTATTTTGCCACCAATTCCTTTTTGATGGGTGATATAAGTTTCTGCATTTAGCATTAGTTTTTTCTCCAGATGATTGTTTATAAAATTTGTAAAATTAAAAACTTAAAAAAATAATTACGTAGTTATTTTTCATCTTATTAGTTTATAAAATTAAATTAAAAAACATCTTTAATCATATTTCACCGACGGTCTACCAAACGCTTAGGCCTACCCTTGATCTTATAGAATTCTAAGCCGCCAGGTCCAGTAAAATTAAATAGTACATTAAATGTTCCATCTTCATATGCATGATGTAGACGGGGTTTAAATTTAAAGAAGCTTTTATGGAAGTTTTCCTTAATCATTTCTTCATCACAATTTTTAAGGTCAGTGCATTCCATGCTAACTCTCATTGTGGTTTCTGTTTCATCCCCATAGAGAAATGCTTCATATTCTCCTGTTAAATAATCCATGTTATCCCTTTGAAATACTCCTTGCTCTATATCTACTTTGTTAAATGGACTTTCAGCAATCCATAATGTTTCTGCTTCACGTTGAGGGTTCATTATTCGCATATGGGTTCTACCACATGAACATTTTTCTGTGCTTAAAACTACTGTGGTGTCTTCAGTGTCATAATTTAAAAGAAGAGTTCCAGTCTTCTCACCTACCGGTAACAAATTTGTTAACACTATTCCACCACATTCACCTTCATCTACAAAGTTTTCAAGTTTTGGATCATAAACGTCGAGGTGTACTAAATCTTCAGGAACATGTAAACCTACTTTTTTGGAACATTCCCCGCACATAGTTCCTTCAGTACTTCCATAGGTATTATAAACGGGTATCCCGCAAATTTCTTCTAAATATTTCCTTGATTCTTCTGAAAAGCTTTCTCCACCAGCAATAAGCCTTTTTATGCTCGATTCTTCCATAGGAAGTCCTTCTGATTCCATTCGTTTTGCAAGGCGTAGGAACTTAAATATACTTCCCACAATTCCTGTTGGCTTGTAATTTTTAATTATACGCACTGGAAATGTGCATTTACCCTCAGGGATTATGCTCATACCTATTTTTTGGGCTGCAAGAGTCATAGTATTAGCTCCTACATTCATTCCATATGATGCACAAACAACCACACGATCTCCCGGTCCAAATCCTTGAGATACAAATGATCTTGCATATTTTTCTGCATATCTGTTCCAATCATCCCATGTAAGGAAAAAAGCTTTAGGAGTACCACTTGTTCCGCTGGTCTCATGGATGGTAAATACTTCACTACCCTTGCATTTAAATTCAAATTCTTTTGTTTCAGGTGGCTGCATTTCTCTGACAGTTTTACCACTTATTATGGGTAATTCTCTTAAATCTTCATGGGATTTAATATCAGATATATCTATTCTGTTCTCATTGAACCATTTTTTATAAAAAGGCGAGTTTTGATAGGCGTATTTAACTGTATATTTTATACGTTCTTCTACAAGCTCATCAAGCTCCCCTCGAGGCATTGTTTCTATTTCTTGGTTGAAATAATTCATATTCAAATCCCCCATTATCTAAAAATCATCATGATGTGTCCTGAATTAATTATAAACCCCAAGACTAATAATTATTGTGAATTTAGGCAGAAAATATGAAAAAATTATTTATTCCCTCACACTAAAATTATCATAAGTTAAAGCTCAAGAATTTTTAAAATTTGAATTTAAGGGATAAATGAAAGGAGATGAATCGAAATGTTATCCATGAAAAAAGGAGAATTTACAGGGGATTCTCGTTTAAAAGTATTAATTGGGGAAGAGATTAGGATTAAAATAACAGATTTACCTCCAAAACATGAAGTTAAAATTCATACTCGCCGAAAAGATGATAAAAAGCAGTTATGGTACTCATCAGCCAGTTATATATCAGATAATCATGGATTAGTTGATTCAGATAAATCTGAATCTATTTCTGGCAGTTATACTGGTGTAGATCCTATTGGGTTGTTTTATTCTATGGAAACAATCTCTTCAGATGCTCTACCAGAAAATTTAACCATTCTACCCTCACAGGACCCTGAAAAGATATTTTTCTATTTTGATGTGGAACTGGATGGTGAAATAGTGGCATTTAAATACTTAGAAACTGTTAGAATGCTTCCAAATGTCCAATATGAGTCCTTAGAAAAGGAAGGTCTTGTGGCAAATTTCTATCATCCCGAAGGTGAAAATCTACCTGCTGTTTTAGTGGTAAGCGGTTCTGAGGGAGGAATAGCTACTCCTGATATTGTAGCTGGAATCTTAGCATCAAAGGGTTATGCTGCTCTTGCACTGGCATTTTTCGAAATGCCTGGGCTTCCAGAGATATTAGAGGAGATTCCCTTAGATTATGTTGAAAAAGCAGTACAATGGCTTTCCAATCAACCCATGGTGAATCCTGAAAAGATGGTTATGATAGGCACTTCCAAGGGTGCAGAACTCACTCTTCTTTCTGCTTCATTATTCCCTCAGATAAAAGGAGTTGTGGCAACATCTCCGAGCTGTACTGTTTTCCAGGGTATTAACCAAGACCCTGAAGCCGAACCTCACTCTTCATGGACATATAAAGGCAAAAATCTTACCTTTGTTCCATTCGTTTACAATAACGATTTTCTGGGGCAATTTGCATCATGTTATCCTGAACATCTAGAATTCCTGCCTCTTTACAAGGCCAGTTTCGAAAATGAAACAGCTGTACAAGAAGCAGCTATTAATGTTGAAAAAATACAAGGACCAGTATTATTAATATCCAGTGATGATGACAGAGTCTGGCCCTCTAAAGAAATGTCTGAAAGGATTACAGAGAGATTAAAAAGCAGTGAATTCCCCTTTAAGTATGAACATCTGAGTTTTGATGGAGCCGGGCATCTTGCCGGCCGGCCAGGATACATGCCATGGCCAACACCATTCTATGTTAAAGGAGGGACCCCTCAAATAAATGGAAATGCCCAAGTAAAGGTTTGGAAAGCTATTTTGAAGTTTCTCGAGGATACAAAAAATGATTAATAACCTTTTAATTTAACATTTAGGTGTTAATATGAATAAAAACAAAAAATACACTGCATATTGCGGATTATATTGTTTAGACTGTATCCCAAGCAATAAAGAACTGTTTGAATCATTGAATGAACTTAAAATTTTACTTGAAGATATTGAATTTGATAAATATGCTGAATTGAAATCTAAAACCAACGAAACATTCAATGACTACTCCCAATTTTTAGATGTGCTTGAAGAAATGAAAAAATTAGAATGCACGGCTGTATGTACTGAAGGTGGCTGTAAAGAGGATTGTAAAATCAGAGAATGTGTCAAAGAAAAACAGTATGATGGCTGCTGGGAATGCGATGAGTTTAAGGATTGTGAATTGCTGGATTATCTTAAGGGAATTCATTCAATAGAACATAATTTGAAGATGATTAAAGAATATGGCGTTGAAAATTGGGCTGATAAAAGAGGAAAACATTATAATTGGCTTTAATTTCAAAATAATTTAATTTTATAATATATTTGGTTAAATTTGAATTCTTTTTTAGAGTTAAATTTAAATAACAGATGTTATAATATGGAAAGAATTAGGAAAATTTCATAATTAACCGGAAAGGTTATATCAAAATATTTCCGGCGAAAGTTTTATATACTCCTTTGATCTACTGATATAGGGTTAAAAATAGTTTATAAGACACATGACTCTCTTTAAAACCTATTTAGTTAATATAAGGGAATTTAACCCATAATTATTTCAATCATGTTATTTAAGAGCATTATAATATTACAATAATAGGTCGTGATTAAGTGCAACAAGTCCACAGATTAAGTAAAAGGGAACTTAAAACTATATTACATTATACAGGTAATGCTTGCTTATTTCTTGCAGTTGCACTGTTAGTTCCACTCATAATCGCCATTATATATAATGAACCACGTTATTTTGTTCCGTTCGTATCTTCAGCCGCCGTAAGTGCTGTAATTGGTTTTTTTCTTGTTAAATTATTTAAAGTAGAAATTAAAATGACGCTTAAAAGCGCTATGATTTTTTCAACAGTCATCTGGCTGATTGCATGTGCATTAGGTGCTTTACCCTATTATATTTCAGGAGAATTATCTTATCTTAACGCTTATTTTGAAGCCATGTCCGGTTTTACAACAACCGGTTTCAGCATGTACTCCAATTTGGATGTAGTTTCTTTCACAATAAACTTCTGGCGGGCTTTTACACAGTGGATTGGTGGTCTTGGTATCATATTCCTCCTTCTAGCTGTTTTAAGGTCTACTGGTGTTGATGTAATGCGTCTTTACCTAGCTGAAGGTAGAGAAGAACGTTTACGTCCTAGTATTAAACATTCTACAAGAATTATAGTGTATATATATCTCTTCTTTACTGCAATTGCTATATCTCTTTTCTTACTTGCAGGTATGCCTGTTTTTGATTCAGTATTTCATGCATTTGCCGCTTTATCCACTGGAGGATTTGGAATGCATAATACAAGCCTTCTATTCTATAACAGTGTCTGGATAGAAATAGCGGCTATGATTATAATGATGATTGGTGCTACAAACTTCGCACTGCACTATACTGTCCTTAAAGGAAACTGGAAAGAGTACTTCAAAGATATAGAAACCAAAGTAGCTTATTCCCTAATCGTGATTACAACAATTCTATTAACATTCATGCTTTACAACAATCAAGTCTATGGAAATGACTTATTACTTAACTTTAGATTTGCCTTATTCCAGATGGTTTCAGCTATAACCACTACTGGCCTGCAAACAGCGTTCTATCCTGATTTACTGGCCAAATATATTGGCCTTGGTACTTTTCTAATGACCATAATTATGATAATTGGTGCAGGTTCTCTTTCTACTGGTGGAGGTATCAAGTGGCTCAGATTCGGTATTCTATTAAAAGGAATATCCTGGCAGGTTAAATCATTTATATTGCCTGGTAAAGCTGTTATGGCTAAAAAAATTCATCACGTCACAGAATTAAAAATTACAGATGATGTTTTAAGGATAACTGGGGCATTCGTATTTACTTACTTTGTAATATACATAATAAGCGTGATTATAGTCCTGATATATTATCCTGACATATCCCGAGTCATATTTGAAGTTGCATCCGCTTTAAGCAATGTTGGCCTTGGTTCCGGCATAATCACACCTGATTCCCCAGTAGTTGTAAAAATAGTGTTCATTATAGACTTCTGGATGGGAAGACTTGAAATATGGCCAGTTCTGCTTCTTATAACAATTACAATTAATAATATTGTTAGAAGATAAAAATTATTGACCATATAATCCTATTTAAGCATGAAAAATCTCAGCTTAAAAAATAAAATATTATCACTTTAGTATTATATCTAATATTTCTTCTTTATCTTCTAAACTTCGGAAAACATAATCTGCACCTGAATTTTCAAGCTCAGTTATAGAATAAATCCCTGTTGCAACAGCAATTGTTTTAGCATTTGCTTCAAATCCTGCTTTTATATCTTTGGGTGTATCTCCAATTACAAATGTTTCTCCACTAAAACCATAATTATTTTGAGCCCTTTTAATTGCAGTCTTAACCAGAACTGTACGATTTATATCATCACTTCCAAATCCACCCACTTTAAAATAACGGTTTATACCCAATTTTTTCATTTTCCCCCAAGCAATTGGTTCTATATTCCCTGTAACTAATCCCATTAACACCATATATTCATCTAATTCTTTTAAAAGTTCTTTTACACCTTTTAAAATTTGCATATTGTCATTTTTTACATTTTTTTCAAAATAGTTTGCAAGTGCTTTTAAACATTCGTCACTTTTTGACTTGATTAAAGATTCTTCTAATCCTTTTTTCCCTAAAACTTCCATTATTATCTGAGGATCAGTCATTCCATGATAATTAATATGATCTATGGTGATATCCACACCATAAACTTCCTTAAAAGCATTGGTAAACGCGTCATGATGGCATTGTGACCTATCTATCAATGTTTTGTCAATATCAAATAAAATAAGCTTCTGCAAATTGAATTCTCCTTTAGCTCTTAGAGGTAAGTTCTTCTGCTGCATCTTGGGCTAATTTCATCACTTCAGCCTCATTAACCACTTCTAGTTCCTTATTTTGCATTAATATTTCACCGTTACAAATCACTGTGTCCGCATCGCTGCCCTTAGCTGCATAAACAAGATGTGAGATTGGATGGCGGAATGGAGCTAAATGCGGGGTTTTCATATCTAAAAGCACCAGATCGGCTTTTTTTCCAACTTCAATTGTTCCAATTTCTCCTTGAAGTCCTAATGCTTTTGCACCGTTAATTGTGGCCATTTCAAAGACTTTTTGGGCCGGAAGTACTGTTGAATCCATCGTATTTACTTTTTGAAGCAGTGCTGTTAATTTCATTTCTTCAATCATGTCTAAATTATTATTTGATGCCGCGCCATCTGTTCCAATGGATACATTCACATTATTATCAATTAATTCTGAAACCGGTGATATTCCTGATGCTAATTTCATGTTACTTGCAGGGTTATGTGATAAATTAACTCCTCTTTCTTTAATGATTTCTATTTCTTTATCTGAAAGCCATACTGCATGTGCTGCTATTACATCATCTGCTAAAAATCCTATTTCATCAAGATATTCAAAAGGCCGTGACCCATGGGCTTCAGTTACTTGCTCAACTTCAAATTCAGTTTCACCCACATGAATATGAATTTTAAGGCCCATTTTATCTGCTTTTTTCCTTACTCCTTTTAAAAGTTCTTCTGAACAAGTGTAGGGTGCATGAGGTCCAAATGCAACTTTTATTCTGCCTTCTGCTGTGTCATGACATTTTTCTATTATTCTTAGTGTTTCTTTGAATTCAGCTTTTCGTTTTTCTTCATCTGAAAGGTCAATCATCCCATGGGAGAGCATTCCTCTTATCCCTGATTTATCAACTGCTTTTGCCACATCGTCCATGAAAAAATACATATCGTTAAATGTGGTGGTTCCTGACTTTATCATTTCAATACATGCAAGCAAAGCACCTGCATAACAGTATTCTCCTTTTAAATGGGCTTCTACTGGCCATATGTGATCATTTAGCCATGTGTCAAGTGGAAGGTCATCTGCAAGTCCCCGTAGAAGAGTCATGGATAAATGTGTGTGCGTATTTACAAGTCCTGGCATAAGCATATTTTTTTCGCCATCTATTATGTAATCAGCATCTTTTTGGCCTGTTTTTTCGGTTATTTCCATTATTTTGTCATTTTCTATTACTACTGAACCTTTTTTAATCTCACTGCTGATTATAGTGACATTGTCAATTAAAATGCTTTTTGTTTCCATAGAATCACCTTTTAAATGGGTTTGAATTGAATATTAATTTTTTTCTTAATTAGGTATTTAGTATTTAAAAAATTTAAATAATATTGTTTTTATTAATTAAAATTTAATTCATAAAAAAAGGAAAATATCATAAAACCCCATATTAAGGAGTATTAGTTAATTTAAGGCAAATTTTAGCATTTGATGTTTATTAAATTCTTTTTTTATATTTTAATTCTTTAAATTTAATTATAAATTTTGTACCTTTAGTTTTATCGAGCTCTATTGACCCGTCAAGCTGTTCTACCAAACTATTAACTAACTGTAATCCCAAAGATTCTGTTTTACGGAAATCAAGTTCATCTGGCAAACCCGTTCCGTTGTCACTCAATGTGAGGATAAACTTTTCATCAATTTTTTTAAATGCAATTTTTATCTCACCTTTCACCCCCTCTGTAAATGCATGTTTGATACTGTTAGAAATTAATTCACTGAGAATAAGCCCACAAGGAATAGCTGTTTCAATATTAAGCATAATATTGTCTTCTAAATCCAATTTTATATCTAAAAATTCTGTTTTTACCAGATATGTGTATGTAATATCTGTAGTTAGGCTTCTTATATAATCACTGAAATCTATTTTTGCCAGATCAGGTGCATTGTAGAGTTTTTCATGAATCATTGCCATTGCTTTTATACGGTTTCGATTTTGTTTAAACACATCAACTAAATATTTGTCTTTAACGGCTGATGATTGAAGATTTAGTATGCTGGAGATGATTTGCAGGTTATTTTTGACCCTATGGTGAATTTCCCTAAGCAGTAAGACTTTTTCATCCAGTGAATTCTTGATCTGATCTTCATATTTTTTACGCTGAATAGCCATGGCAAAGAACTCTGCAATTCTTTCAACTACATTTATATCGTCATCTGAGTAATCATTAACAGGATTTGCAAGAGCAATTTCTCCTGCAACTTCATTATCTATTAATACTGGAATTCCTAAAAATTTCTCGAGTTTCACATGCCCTTCAGGCACTCCTTTTGCAGAGGGATGTTTTTGAGCGTTATTAGTGTAAAAAGATTCTTTAGTATTTAGACAATGTCCCCAAAGACCAGGATATATTCCATCAGAGCCTACATGGAATGAAACTACCTCATTTTTTTCCCACATTACTTCACATTCCATCATCATGCTGGAGAGACTGTGCAAAATATTTTCACCAGTTTTAGTGTCTATTGAAGAAACGAACCCATACTTACTTTTAGTTAACTTCCTTGCTTCCCCTAAAATAGCAACAGTTACATCTTCCATACTGGATTCTGGAGAAATTATAGGAACATATATTCTGGCTAAAGATCTGTTTATCTCTAATTCTTTTCTAAGTTTAATGCGAGACTGTTTCTTTTCAGTTATATCTAAAAGAGAAACAACACTCTTTTTAGTGCCAGGTATCATTGCCACAGACATGTATACATCTTTTATATTTCCTTCAATGTCCATCACTCTGCTTTCATAATTTGCTGGAACTTTATCAGGTTCAATTCTACGGAGTTGATGGTACTCCTTCATTTTTGGCAGTTCTTCTTCTACAAAAAAATTAGTCCAGCTCATTTTATTTTCTATTTTTTCTTTAGAATAACCTGTAAATTGTGCAAATTCCTCATTTACAAGGGATAATGTCATGTCTTTTTCACTGATGGCCATTGCAGATCCTGTATTTTCAAAAATAGCCTTGTATCTCGCTTCGGACTTTTTTAAGGCGTCTTCAGCCTGCTGAACATCTAAAACCTTCCAAACTGACTCCATTAAAAGTTCAATCTGTAGTACATCTATTTCAGTGTAATCTTTATCTTTATTAGCTAATCCAACAACAGCAACGATTTTATCCTCGCTGAAAACAGGAATGTTCATGAATTTGTGGATAAATGCATGACCTTCAGGGTAACTCTTTTTAAGAGGATTATCTGATTCAAAGTCATTTAAAATGAGCGGTTTCCTTTGGCGGACTGCTTCTCCCCAGATACCTACATTTTCCAATTTATAAATCATATTATAATCAATGCCACTAACATCTTTTCTATCATCGCGAGACGCCGAATCTAGAACAAATTCTTTTTTATCCTCATAATAATGATATATAAATCCCAGTTTACTTTCAGTTAGTTGGATCGCTTCATTAAGAGCATAATCAAGGAAATCTTGAACAGATTCTGCTTTATACTGGAGTATTCTTACCAAACTTTTCAACCGAACTTGATTTTGCTCAAGTTCTTCTTCATACTGCTTTATTTCAGTTAAATCATCATAAACTGCTACTATATCACTTGAAGGTAGTTTATAGATATAGTTTTCCCGCCATCCTTCAATTCTTGCATCTTTGTATAGGGAAACCGGATACTTTTCTGGTTTTCCAGTCTTCCAAACCCTTTTAAAAACTTCAAAAATTCCAAATTCTTTTACACCCGGGAAAACTTCAGTAACTCGCTTATCTATAACATCTTCTCTTTTTATTTGTTCTATTTCTTCTGCTGCTTTATTAAAATCATTTAATACGAAGTTTTCGCCATTATCGACAGCCGTATAAACTGCTACCGCGCTTTTACTATTTTCAAAAATAGCCCTATACTCTACCTCAGAATGTTTAAGAGCCTCTTCTGTCTCCTTTCGTTCAGTGATATCCACCATTACTCCAATCAAACCTGCAAGTTCACCATCTTTATCTTCAAATATAGCCTTGTTAAATAGCATTGTATGCCGTGACCCGTCAGCATACTGCACTGGAGCCTCATAAACCTGCAAAATCTGGTTTTCAAATAGTTCTTTATCCTTTTGATGATACTTATCCGCCAAATCTTTAGGAGATATGTCATAAACGTTTTTTCCAACTATTTCATCCTTTGATAATCCTATAAACTCTTCAAATGCATTATTACAACCAATATACACATATTCTTTGTCTTTATAGAATAGAGGGTAAGGTATAGTGTCAATTAAATTCTGTAGAAAATGATATTGCTCTTTAATTGATTCTTCAGCTTTTTTACGTTCGGTGATATCCCTGGCGGAAGTAATGACAGATTTTACTTTTCCCCCATCTGAAAATAACGGGATCATCAACCAATCCATCCATACACCATTTGGTAGCTGAAATTCGATTCGATCTGTTTTTCCTATCTGGAAAACATTGAGGAGCGTATTTTCCCAGATTTCCACCAGATCTTCCGGGAAACCAAGCTCAGCATGAGTTTTACCAATAAATTCATCTGCAGGGATACCAGTATCTTTTTCAACATTGGGATTCACATATAAATGCCTTAAATCAGAATCAAAAAGCATTATAGTATCTAAAGAATTCTCTGTTAGTGCTCTAAATCTACCTTCACTGTCTTTCAAAGATTCTTCAGCTTCCCTACGTTCCGTTATATCTTCGATAAATCCTTCTAAGAATAATAATTCACCTGAACTTGAAAATACCCCTCTTCCTCTCTCCCAAACAAATTTTATTTGAGAATCTGCAGCAATTATCCTGTAAATGATTTCATAATGTTCTTTTTTATCCAAAGCTATTTGGATATCATCCCAAACCTTTTGAAGATCCTCTGGATGGATCAAAGAACCATAAGAAAGTTTTCGATTGCCAATTAAATCTGTGGTAGAGTATCCTGTAAGCTCCAAGCACCCTTCACTCACAAATTCCATGGTCCATTCAGCATCATTTTTGCACCTATAAACAATGCCTGGTAAATTGCTTATTAATGTTTCAAGTCTTCTTTGACTTTCTTGCAGATCCATTTCAACTTCTTTTTGTGGAGTCACATCCCTGACAAAGGCACAGTTGTATTCAGTTCCATTGTATTTAAGATAGTTAATGGATATGTTAACGTAAAATTTTTCCCCATTTTTTTTGCGGTGTTTAGTTTCAACTGTTTTTATTTTTCCGCTTTTAATGTCTTTCCAGTGTTCTTCCCATTCTTCTTGCGGAAAATCAGGATCAATATCAAAAACCGTCATTGAAATAAGCTCTTCATTAGAATAACCCAATGATTCACAGGCGGCTTCATTAACAAAACATATGCGGGCATCTGAAGTTATCCATATTATAGAATCAGGACCATGTTCAACAGAAAATTGGGTCAGTTTCAATCGTTCTTCAATGGTTTTTCTTTCAGTTATATCCTGGTTCATTCCAATAATTCTGGTGGCAATTCCATTTTCATCAAATTCTAATCCTTTTGCTACGCCTAAAATCCATTTAATACTCTTATTTTTACAAATTACTCTGTATTCTATTTTAAAATTATCCAATTTATCTTCAATCTGTTTTTTAAGATTTGCAAGGGTTTTTTCGCGATCATCTACATGTATGAGTTTAGACCAGCTGTCATAGTTGGCAGGAAATTCATCTGCTTCATATCCAAACAGTTGATAGTATTCTGGCGAAAAATAAGCCTCTCCAGTGGGGATACTCCAATCAAATATTGCAGCATTAGCTCCCTGTAAAGCTATTTTTAATCGTTCCTCGTTGATCTTTAAAGAATTTTCCGCCTCTTTACGTTCTGTTATATCTTCCAGTGTTTCTAAAGCACCTATAATATTTCCTTCAGCGTCTTTTATTGAGGCTGCTGTAAAATGAAGCCATTTACCAGTTTCTCCAATTGATGGGAAGAAATCTTCAGCTACATATGCTCCTTTTAAATGTTCAGATTCCTTATATTTTCCAGAATACCATTTATCTAATACTTTTATATCCTCATCAACTATTAAATCCGCCAAACACGGCCTTTTTTCGCTGTAAAATGCCCGCCAGTGTTCATCAGTGCCTATGATTTCTTCAGATGATATCCCGCTGTACTCTGCCATTGCCTGGTTCCAGTGAATAACATAGTGATTTTTATCAATTACAAACTGCAGAACTGGAGAACCATCTATTATAGCACTTAATTGCCTTTGGCTATTTCTAAGGTCCCTTTCCATCTTATTTTTATAAAGAGCAAGTTCTATTGCATATCTAAGCTCATTAGGACCATATGGCTTAATAATATATCCATAAGGTCCTGTAAGTTTGGCTTTCTCAACTGTAGGTTCATCTGAATGGGCTGATAAATATATTATGGGAATGTGTAATTTTACTATTTCTTCAGCGGCTTCTATCCCGTTCATTTCACCTTTTAAAACAATATCCATTATAACAAGATCGGGCATGATGTCTAACGATTTCTCAACAGCTTCCTCTCCACGGGAAGCAACGAATGGAACTTCAAAACCAAATGATTCCAATGTATGTTTAATATCCATTGCTTCAATGGCATCGTCTTCTACAAGAATGATTTTAGTTTTAGACATTTAATGCCTCAAATATTCACTCGTTATTATTTTATATGTAGAAGTATTTATTATTTTCAGACAAATCATTTATCATTCCATTTTTTATGCCTTTTTTTGAAATATACATTAATAATACAAAGAACAATATAAATCCAAACAAATTATATTTTTATAGAATTATAAATATTCTAAATAACGATTACAATCCATAGGAGGAGTTAAATGCACCTTAAAATTGCCATTCCATCAAAAGGAAGGATAAGTGACCCTGCAGTTAAACTTTTAGGAAAGGCAGGGATTGGCATTAGAGATACGGCCAATAGGAAGCTCTTTTCAAAGACATATGATGAAGAAATAAGTGTAATGTTTACAAGGGCTGCAGATATCCCTGAATTTGTAGCCGATGGTGCTGCAGACATGGGGATGACTGGTCTTGACTTAATTGAAGAAAAGGATGGTGACGTTGAAATTCTTGAAGATTTAAACTTTGGAAGGGCCAAACTTGTTTTAGCCGTTCCTGAAGATTCCCACATCAATGATATTTCTGATATAACTGATGATCATATTGTTGCAACTGAATTTCCACATTTAACGGAGAAATATCTTAAAAATAAAGGAATAAATACAAAAATAGTGGAATTAAGCGGTTCAACAGAGATTGCACCATTTATAGGGGTTGCAGACATCGTAGTTGACCTTACAAGCACAGGCACGACATTAAAAATGAATCATCTTAAAATAATAGATACTGTCCTTGAAAGCTCTATTAAGCTAATTGCAAATAAAAAAAGCTTTAAAGAAAAGAATGAGAAAATTGAAGCTGTAAGAACTGGTATTAAAGGAGTTCTTGATGCTGAAGGTAAAAAACTGGTAATGATGAATGTGGATAAAGAAGTCCTTGACCAGGTTAAAATGGCCATGCCGGGACTTACAGGTCCTACAGTATCACAAGTTATGTCTAATGATGATGTTGTAGCTGTTCATGCAGTTGTTGATGAAAATGATGTTTTTAATGTGGTAAATCAGCTTAAAAAGATAGGTGCACGCGATATACTGGTTGTGCCCATTGAAAGAATAATATAAAATATATTTAAAAAAACTCATTGATTAACCATAAAAATGTTTTTAAAATATAAAAAATTAATTATAGCTTGTTTAGAAAGTATGTAAAGTGATTAAATGAAAAAGCTGTTGTGGTGGTTAATTGCCGGTATGAAAGGTGGATTAAACCGCGCCAAAATAATCAAAATGTTAAATGAAAGGCCATATAATGCACATCAACTTTCAGATGAGCTAAATTTAGATTATAAAACCATAAGACACCATATTAAAGTTTTAGAAGAAAATAACATAGTTAAATCCGGTGACGAGAAATATGGTAAAATGTATTTCCTATCGCCAGCCATAGAAGAAAATTATGATATATTCACCGAGATTTGGGAACAAATTGGGAAAAAGTAAATACCCTTTAAACCATTACTAGAAATATAATAAGAGGAAAAAACGATGGAAAATTTTTTGAATATAGAAGCAAAGAATGTAGATGGAGTGCCAGGAGGCATAGAAAGCCATAATAGTAGCAATATTCCGCCGCAAAACATGACTCCTGACCCACATGGGTTGGATATCATAGGCATAGGGACAATCTTAGCAATTATAATCGGAATTGCAAATATATGCTTATTAATCGCGCTGCTTTACGTTTACCTAAAAAGTTATAAACAATTAAAATCTAAATTTACAATGGGCCTTTTAGTCTTTGCTTCACTTTTACTGCTTCAAAATGTTGTTTCAACTCTATTTTTAGTTTTAAACATGTTCGTTGGTCCGGGTTCTCACAGTTTTGAAATAGGACGGCAAGAATTTCCCCTGTCATCCATTAACATAATCCAGTTAATTGCACTTTCAATTCTCCTGAAGATTACCTGGGAATAATCTATTCCCTTCTCTTTTTAAGCCCCTCAATTCCTTTTCAGTTTAAAAAGAAAGATAAGTTTAAAAATAGATTATTAATGGGTTTCAGGATATTTTATAAACTTTTATATTGTTTTCACTAGAAATCAAAGTCCCATACTTTGAATAATCCTGATTTAAATTATTACCAGGCTTATTCATAGATCCTGCATTTTGCCCTGTAAAATTTCCAGGAGGAGAGGAGCTAGATCTATTAAAACCATTTTTATTTCCTAAACTCATAGATGGAGGGCCAGTCATATTATTTTTCATGTTTAAGTCCTGATGATCAGGTAATCCGCTATTCTGTTTATCCTGCGAATTTAAGGTTATTCCTCCAAATGGAAATGAGTAGGGGAGCAAAGGATTCCATGAATAATTAAAATCTCCTTTTGGCTGAGATTGTCCATTTTCAGTTAATGTAATGGCATATATAGTTCTATTTGGATATTTTTTCTGCAATTCAGTGATATTTCCCGTTTCTACTTGCATTCCCAAAACACATTGCACCCAGTAGCCAGTATGATACTCATTCACCAGTATAATGCCATTTGGATCTATTTTATCATGTATTGAGTTTGCTTTGATTTGCACCAGACTGTTGTATTGATCAGTTGATATGCTTGGCCCCAAATTTGAAAATGTTCCAGCGGCAGTATAAAAACTGGACATTGCAAATACGACTGCTATAATACTAATTAAAGCTATTTTAAATCCTTTTTTAGAAGGATATCTATTTGATAGCCAGTTTTCAATATATTTTAGGCCCAATGGCACAATTAAGGCTATGGGAACAAATGCCAGCCCCATGAATCTGCTCTGGTACTGTGAATCTATTGAAGGTAATGTTGATAACATGATTATAACCGCAGCCATCACTAAATAAACACCTGCTAAAAGCGTTTTGTTTGATAGACTGTTTTTAATGTCAGTCTTCTTTTTTAGTCTATTGTAAAGTACAGATATTGTAGCAAAAACTCCTAAAAGAAATGGTAAGGTTAAAAATATTAGTGGGCTAATTGAACCTCCCATGGCCATATTTGAACTGTTTGTTGATGAATTATTCATAAACGACAGCACTGTTGTGAATTTAGAAAACATCAATGGATATATTGCAAACAAAACTGCCAATCCGGTTATAATTAAAAATCCCAATGCTGCCAATATTTTAATATCAAAAAATTGCATTTTTCGGGTTTTATAAGTTTTTAAAACTAAACTAATCACCAGAATAGATAAAAATAACACAACTGCCATTATTCCCGTATAAATATGAGTAAACATACTGCATACTAGTAATATAATGGTTAAAACTCCATATTTTTTCCATTCTTTTGTATTTTCAAACCATTTAACTGCAAAATATATTAGGAGTAATAAAAAGAAGACCCCCACTAAATTTTGCATGAAATCTCCAATCATTTGAAAGTAAAATGCATTTACTGTTATCAAAAATGCGCTTAGGAGTGCTGGAACCTTAGATTCCATATTTATTTTTTCGCTAAATGTTTCTGTAAGGAAAAATGCAGGAACCGCCATAAGAGACCCGATTAATGCCATTCCTATTTTTATTCCTAAAAATGAATTTCCAGTTAATATTACAAGAGGAGTAAGTACGTAATAAGCGAGTGGAGGGTCGTTACTTACTGGGAAACCTGTTTGAATTATACTTAATACCTGAAGGTCATAAAAAGGCCCATCTCGCCCATAAGAAATATTATAACGAGTTAATACGTACATATCTAATATAAATGAGAATAAAAATATTGCAAATAGGATTATAATCCATGTTTTTTCTTTTATAGTTTTACTAATTTTAAACATAATTTTCATCCAGAGTTTTTTTTGAAAGTTTTCTTTTGACTAAATTAAAAGCAAGACGAGATATAAAGCTTTTCCCAAATTTAACCCAAAAGATGCCTAAATTCAGTTATTTTTAGATGAAAAATATATTAAAAGACCTAAATGCATATTTAACATTTATTAAACTATTAAATAGATTTTAAAATATTATAATTGTTCTAAAATTATTTTCATAATTCAGATTCTTATTTTTAAAGTACTGCAAAAGACTTGGAAAAGATTTGGGTGTAATTGGTATTTTTTGGGGTGAAACTCTGGAAAAAGTACTAATATACATCCTTTAGATAAAAGGAGCTATGAAATTAAGAAATTTGATTATAAAAAACATATACTGGAATAAAGCTCGAAGTTTTCTGGAGGTGAAAATCTAAATATTACATTTTAATCTATTGTGGGGAAGGCGGGAACCCTGCAAGCCGTTGAAAAATCTCTGATTTTTCGGGCATTCGAAAATTTTAATTTTCGATGCATCAAACACTTCGTGTTTAAGTGCTGCAAAATTAACATTTTGCAAGTATCCATTAAGGAGTCGCTTAATTTTTCTCCTGTGATGAGTTTAAAAACCTCTTTTGATCCCCTTTTATATTCACAGGAGACCTCTTTAGATAGGGCGGGAATTCATATTATCCACTGAAAAGATTAATGAACAAATCAACCTTAAAAATGAGTTTATAGTTTTTTAAAGGTATCTCATAACATCTCTATTTTTAAGAGACCTATAAAAAAATGCATGATAACTAAAGGAGTGAAAATAAGATATGATTAATGACATGATTAAATGGAAACCATTGCTAATAGGAATTATCATTGTAACAATACTATATATAATTTCTGACATTGCCTCCGGCCAAAATATGCTACTTTCAGAATTTTTACTGGGCGGAATTACAGTAGGATTCATAATTGGCGAAGACATTAAAAAAGGAGCGATTAATGGAGCCTTAATGGGTTTAATCGCAGGGACTTTAGTTACTGTAATATTACTAATCCTACTTTACAGCCAGGGATATGCACAAATGTTAGGAGCCATGATTGGTACAATACTCCTCTATATTGGTATTGAAATAGTTTTAGGAGTTATTGGGGGAGTTATTGGCTCTATAATAAAATCAGAAGCCATAAAAAGTTAATTTATGTTCAATATCTTATTTTTCTATTTTTTTAATTTACACCATATCTATGAACAAGAAGTCCCATTATTTTAAGAACTAAGACACCAAAAAGAATATATTGAAAGTTTGAATTTTTATAATTAAATAGGGACAAATCATGAAAAAGGTGCTTTGGTGGTTAATCCTTGGTACGAGAGGAGGAATTAATCGTGCTAAAATCATTAGAAAATTAAATGAACGGCCTTACAATGCACATCAGCTTTCTGAAGAGTTAAATGTGAATTACAGGACTATTAGACATCATATTAAAATCTTAGAAGACAGTGAAGTAGTTAAATCTGCTGGAGAAAGGTATGGTAAAATGTATTTTCTTTCAGATAGCATGGAGCAAAGCTATGATGATTTTGAAACTATCTGGAAACAAATACAATATGTAAAAAAATAACAGTTTTGGGGTTAAAATGGCATTAGGACTATTTGGATATGCAGAGATTAAGATTATAGCAATAATTATAGAAACTGCAAATATTGGTCTTCTATTAGGGCTACTTTATCTATATATCAAAAGTTACAGGCAAATAAAGATTGGATTTACAGTAGGACTTATATTATTTGCTTCATTTCTTTTACTTAAAAGTATTTTCACCGTAGGCATCTTAATCGTAGAAAGCGATGCAATTATAGGCCGGCCCATTTATATGGGGGGTATTATCGAATTTATAGCTCTTGCTATCCTTTTAAAAATAACATGGGACTATTAATTCACCCTCTCCTTATTTTTAATTTTATTTCCCATATAATTGGGGAATGATTTGTATATAATTTACAACAAAATTGTAACGAATTTTGAAATAATTACTTAAATACTCTTTTTTAAACAATAGGCCAGGAATTAGAGTAATTGTAAAAAAAATTCATTAAAATTTAAGGAGTATTGAATTATGAAATACATCGGATTAATTTTAAAAAATCCATTTAGGAATAAAACAAGAAGTTCCCTTGCAATTATTGGAATTGCAATTGGAATCGCCACCATTGTGGCCTTAGGTCTTGTAACTGGCGGTCTTAAAGCCTCCACAGAAAACACTTTAAAATCAGGTGGTGCTGAAATAACCGTAATTCAGGCAGGTACCTCTGGTTTTCAGTCAGGAAGCATTAATGCAACGCGTGTTACAGATATTAAGAACATAAGTGGAGTTAAAGACGCTACAGGAGTTTTAAGGACCAGTGCAAAAGTAGAAGGTAGTACAAGTTCAGGATTTGGCGGCTTTCAAATTAATGGAGTTGACAGTAGCAAGCTAAATCTTATGGGCATAGATAGTGTAAATGGAACGATTTACTCAAACAGCAGCGCAAATGAAATAATATTGGGTAAAAATGCGGCTCAAGACATTAATAAAACTGTTGGCGATACCATCACCCTCTTTGGTAAAGATTTCAAGATTACAGGAATATTTGAAACTGGAAATTTCATGCAGGACGGAGGAGCTTTCATGCCATTAGGTAGACTTCAAAACCTAACTGATAACCAAAAAATTAGTTATATAGCAGTAAAGGTGAAAGAAAACGCCAATGTTACCCAAGTAAGTCAAACAATTCAAAATACATATCCTGATGAATTATCCACAACAACCGCTGCAGATCAAGCTGGTAGAATAAATCAAGGATTAAGCTTCATAGATACCGCAACATGGGCAATATCTCTCCTGGCCATAGTTATTGGAGGAGTTGGAGTTATAAATACCATGATAATGTCAGTTTATGAAAGAACCCGTGAGATAGGGGTTTTAAAAGCAGTAGGATGGAGAAGTAGAAGAATACTGGGAATGATATTAGGTGAATCCATCGTGCTTACACTTATCGCCGCATTAGTAGGTATCATACTAGGTATTGTTGGTGTTGAAGTTCTTTTATCCATTACACCATCAACTCAAGGCATAATTGAACCAGCATACTCGCTTGAATTGTTCGTCAGGGCTTTGGGAATAGCTTTCCTTGTTGGAATAATTGGCGGAATTTATCCAGCCTATAGAGCAAGCAGATTAGCACCAACGGAGGCTTTACGCTATGAATAACCAATCAAACATCATCGAAATAAAAGATCTAAAAAAAAGTTATGATAAGGGAAAAATAAAGGCATTAAACGGCATAAATCTTGAAATTAAAAAGGGAGAGTTTGTTTCCATCATCGGGCCGTCCGGTTCTGGAAAATCAACCCTTCTTAACATGATTGGAGCACTGGATAAAGGAGATGAAGGTTCCATAAACGTTGCAGGCATTGATTTAATGCATAAAAAGGATTTAAGCGAGTTTAGATCAGGAGAAATTGGGTTCGTTTTCCAGCTGCATAACCTCATTCCTAATCTGAGCGTTGTGGAAAATGTTCAAATCCCTATGCTTGAAACTCCAATTTCAGGTAAAAAGATGGAAGAACGAGCCTTAGAACTTTTAAAGTCAGTGGAACTTGAAGATAAAATTAATCAGAGGCCCACCAAGCTTTCAGGTGGTGAAAGACAAAGAGTAGCTATAGCCCGGGCTTTAGTGAATCATCCATCCATCATTTTAGCTGATGAACCAACAGGCGCCCTGGATTCAAAAACAGGTGATTTAATATTAAATCTTCTTAAAGACCTCCACAAAAAAGAGAATGTAACTCTGGTCATGGTAACGCACGAACCATATGTAGCTAATATGGCAGATAGAATTATAACCGTGCTTGATGGAAAAATCAGAGAAGAAACCATGAATAACAAACAAGTGAATTGATAATTTGAAGATAGGGCGGGAACCCTCCAAAAATCCTACGGATTTTTGGGGTTCGAAAAATCGGAGCTTTCAAAAACCCATAGGTTTTTGATGTTTGCAAAACAAAGTTTTGCAACCGCAAAAATTGAAAATTTTTGCATGCCCCAAAATCAAAGATTGAGAAAAATGCCGTGCATTTTTCTATATCCCAAAAATCATGGATTTTTGAGGATTTTTGAGGGATTTTTCTCAACCTCCATTTATCTTTTTTTAGGCGGGAAATCTTCAAATTATGTGCTTTAAAAAAAATTAAAATGTTTTCTTTCATTTTTTTTAAGTGAATTATAGATCATGAAGGGTTAAAATGACATTAGAACTATTGGGATGCATTGGAATTAAAACTACGGCCATTATCATAGAAATTGCAAACATTGGTCTTTTATCAGGGTTACTTTATCTTTATACTAAAAGTTACAGACAAATAAAGATAGGTTTTACCATAGGACTTATGCTATTTGCTTTAACTTTACTAATTAGAAGTATTGCCACCATTGCCTTTTTAATCATAGACAATGACGCATTAATAGGTAAACCTATATATATTGGAGGTATTATCGAAGTTATAGCCCTTACCATACTGTTAAAAATTTCCAATACTTAACTGCCCGAAAATCTCCGATTTTCGACGGCTTTTAAAAATAACTTGGGACTACTAAATCCCTAATCTCAATATATTACACTATTTTTTTTGCAGATAATTAAAATAAATATTTAAGGTATTGGGCATTGCTTATTTCTTTTTTAGTGGAAAATTAAATGATGCTAATTTATTAGTTCTATTTTTAATATAGTATAATTGCATTATATTCCTAAATATTATTAGGTGAATCTCATGAAAATTATACAATTTAGAGATGATGGGAAAATAAAAACAGGATTATTAGAAGATGATTACATAACAACGCTTTTATGCTCAGTAACAAGGGCCATTAATTCTCCAGAGATTGATAAATTTAAAAATGATGTTATTTACAAGGTTGAAGATGTTAAAATTAAAGCTCCTATTTCTCCATCTAAAATAGTGTGCGTAGGTTTAAATTACACAGATCATGCAGCAGAACTCAAAATGGAGATTCCAGATGAACCCATAATTTTTATTAAACCAGTTACATCCTTAATTGGACATTTAGATTCTATTATTTATCCAGATTCATCAAGTCAAGTGGATTATGAAGTAGAACTTGGAATAGTAATATCTAAAGAAGCTAAAAATGTGAAAGTTGATGAAGCTGAAAATTTCATAGGAGGTTATACAGTTTTAAATGATGTAACTGCAAGAGATTTACAGCAAAAAGATGTTCAATGGACACGTGCAAAGAGTTTTGATACTTTCTGTCCCATAGGACCATGTATTGAAACTGATTTAAATCCCATGAATCAAGAAATATCTCTTACACTTAATGGTGAAGTTAAACAAAAATCAAACACAAAAAACATGATATTTAATGTTTATGAACTTGTAGAATTTATTTCAGATGTAATGACATTAAAATCCGGAGATATAATTGCAACAGGAACTCCTCCTGGTGTGGGGCCCATGAGTATAGGTGATGCTGTCGCTGCTGAAGTTGAAGGTATTGGAATTCTTAAAAATATTGTAGAATAAAAAGAATTAAAATAAAAACTCGAAAGCATTTAAATGAAAAATGAGGAAATTAACAAGTTTTAGAATCAATTTTATGAGGAATTTCACATAATTGTTCTACTATTCTTGGTAATTCCTTAGAAATATATGCAGGTAATGTTTTAATAAATTCATTATCTGTTAAAATCGATGTTAAAAGTCCAATGATAAAAGCTGGAGGTATTACTCCGCTTTTTTCGGATAGAGCAATTAATTCATTTTCTATTTCTTCCATAATTGTTTCAATAGAATCATCTTTAGAATCTAATGATTTTACAATTGCATGAGCAAATAATTCCGGAACTTTTTCATATTCTTCTAAAATTATGTTAAATTTTCCTAATTTTAAAAAATCATATTCAAGTGCATTAGAAAAACAAATTTTCTCACTTATTAATATAATTTCATTTAAACAATCTCTTGCTTCTTGTAATTTACCTAATTTTTCATTAAGATCACTTAAAATACTTAAAGTTACAGAAGCCCCATAAAGATCTCCTATATGTTTCTTTAATTCTAAACTCTTATTCAAATATTTAAAAGCATTTTTATTATCATTTAAATACATATTTACCTGTCCAAAACTATTATAAGCCTGAGCAAGCATTAAAGCATCAGGATTTTCCTGATTTTCCATAATTTCTATACCTTCTTTGTATCTACTTCCTGATTCTCTAAGATAATCTTCATTATCCTCTTTTACACCGGAAATTAAATATCCATCTGCACTACTTATTAAATAGACAGAACGTACTTCTTCTTCATCATTACCTTCAATTAAATTTTCCAGTTCATTTATGGCGCCTATAACTTGTGAATCTCCCATAGTAGCATACATTTGTACTTTTTTAGCAAGTGAACGCCACTTACCTTCAAAATCATTAATTTTCACTGCTAAATTATAAGCATTTTCATATTCTTCTAATGATTCTTCAATTAAACCAACTTGCCTATATAAAGTACCAATATCTAGACGTAGTACCCATTTTACTGTATCATCGCCCAATTTTTCGACTGCTTTATAAATCATATCAACACGTTTTACAGCATCACTCAAATCGGGCATTCCTCGCAAAGATAATGGTGAGAGTAACTGCCTCATGGTAGCCAGAAAATCACCCCATTCTTCAGCATAATAAATCTGATCAACCATTGGAAAATGATTATTTTTACTTTGGTAATATCTTGCAGCTTTTAAGTGGTATTTCTTCTTATTTGCAATCTTATTATATACATATTGTTTGATTACTGGATGTATACTAAATTTTTCTCCATCAAAATGGAGAAATGAACATCTCACCAATTCATCTTTAATTTCTTCAAAATTTTCTATTTCACTCACAAATTTAATTGCTTCTTCATCAAAATAAGAATCAAAAACAGACAACTTTTGAATCATAGTCTGTTCAGATTTGTTTAAATCATTATATGATACACTTAATGCTAATTCAATTCCTTTTAACGTATAAGATTTTATTTTATTTAATATAACATTTATAGAATTGCTTAAAAGCATTTGAGCTACCAATACCAATGCAAGAGGATGACCCTCTATTACTCTACAAATCTCGTTAATATATTCAAAATTTGATTCATCAATTATTACATCCATAGATTCAGCTAATTGATAAAAAAGTTCAAAAGATTCCTCTAAACTTAATTTATATAATTGAATTTTTTTCCAATTCATAACAAGAGGATTATTACGGGCCGTAATTATAGCCCTAGTTGGCCTTGGAATAAACTTGATAAACTCTGAAATCTCTTCATCTTCTTCTACATCCTCAAAGTTATCAAAAACTATCAATAAACTCTTTGATTTCAAATATTGATATATATGTGATTTCAAATTTTCTATTTTATCACAATTAAGTTTTTGATCAGAACATATCTGATCTAATATCTTGTTTAAGGATTTTCCCCCTTTTAAATCAATCCAAATAATTTCATCATTAAAGCGCCAGTGCTGTCTCAAAATATATTGCTTCAAAAGAGATGTTTTACCAATACCTCCAGAACCCCAAATTACAATACAATTAGTTTTAGTCGATGAAACAGATTTCGATAATTTTATTAACTGTTCTGCTCTTCCCACAAAATTAGGTTCATAATATTTGTTTTCAAATAATATATGCTGTGAATGAGGTTCATGTAAATCTATAAATCCATTATCATGAATAAAAATTTCTTCTATCAAGTTCGAAGCATAAAGAGTGGGTATAAACCAAGTATTGTCTCTGTAAATCACTTTTCGTCCTTGCATTACGGCATGGGTTAAATTTTTTGAATTTGATAAAGAGTTATAAAAATGCTCTACAAATTTGACTGCAGATTTTAATGGAACTGAAAATTGCATTGCAACTACTGATGGTATGCCTGCTTGAATTAATGCAGGAGCAATGCTATTGAAGACATTTGTACCTATTGTAGAAGATTGGCATGCTGTAAGAACTATTAATTTGATATTGGTGGAAGAAAAAACATTAGAAATAATGTCAGAATCTATTAAATCGTATTTCAAGAATTCATCTTCAAATACAAGATAACCTTTTCCATCCTGAAATGCACCATGTCCGTCAAAGTGAACTATATGATATTCATTGTTATCTAGAGCTTTAACAAGAGAATTATGTGTTGGAGGGTTAAGAAAATCAATGATAACAGTATTATTGAGTTTTAATGAATATAATCCTTTAACTACTGCTTCACCTTCAATTAAATTATCCAATTTATCTACGTTTAAAGGTCTAGAAATAATGATTAATATTCGCAGTGGTAATGAAATATTTATTGAGCTACTTTCAGCACCTTCAATGCATCTTACAAGATTTAATTTTCCAGAAGATACCAAAAATCTATTTTCATCATGAAGGAGCTCCCAAGGTAAACCTAAAATTTCAATAGATCTCTTACTAAAAATTAATTTTAAGTTTACAGATTCGCCGCTTAATTGCCTTTTAATTTCTTCATAATTACTCAATATCTCATTTTTAAATATTAACTTATAAAGCTGTTTACCAATCTCTTTTTCAATATCCCAGACAGATATTCCCCTATCTAGTCTTTTTAAAAATTCTTTTTCATCTTGGCTTAATTTAAAAGAATCTATGACATTTCCTGTAGAAAAATTAGCATTAATTGTGAATTCACTGCCATTATTAGTATCTAAAAATAAATCTATTGTTTTAGAGATTGGATCCATTATATCACACCTATGAAATCAATTATATAAATTCATTTGTGGTAAGACATTATAAAGATTTAAATTAATCTTTTATAACCTAAAATTTTATTTTTATCCTCGATTGCAAAGCATCTCTCTGGATTAGACGTTTTAAGAGCTTTACAATTTTCTAAAGTCCTTTTTTCTTCTCTTTCAAATGCACTATGATCTATTCTAATTACATCTTCTAGATCATCGTCTTTCATTATTTTTATATGCATAAAATCCCTCAAAAAGTTAAAAAAGAAAAATTATAGATTTTATAAAGCATCAAAAAGCAGTTTTCATTCTATGTAGATAGCAAGTTTATAAGGCATAGCATTTCGGGATTTATTCTGTGGATCATAAGTTGGTTCATCATATACCTTAATTTCAGCACCTACTTCGCGTGAAAGGAAATCTAAAGAGTCATTTACAATTTTGTATTCATTAATTTGACCTACATATTTTATCTTGGTCATTTCTCTTGCTAATCTCTTTGCAAAGTCAGCAATTTCCTTATTATTATAATGCAAGTCCTGTTCTGTGGATTCTCCGATAATTCTACCTATATCTGGCCTACCAATCTCATTTGCAATTTCAAATACGTCCCATTTCCATTTTTGGGCTATATATACATGTATTTTATTTGGTTTCCTGCCAGTAATCTTTTTTATTTCATTTATGTCATTTACAAGTCCTTGCACAATTTCTTCGGCTTTTTGAATCTTTTCATCAAATATATCAGCATCATATTCTGGCCATGGGGCATTTGATACAAATCCTTCTCCTTCAACTCTGTTCCACATTTCTTCAGCGATATGCGGTACAAATGGGGCCATTAAACGTATCCATCTACTTAAAACATAGGTCAAAGTATCTGCAATTTCTTTTCTTGTAATATCATCTTTTAATTCATGTTCTATTCTGTGAAGATAATGATCTATATCCTTTTTAAACAAAAATAAAGATTCCTGGATTGCTTTTCTTGTTTGGAATCCTTCAAGTGCCTCAGTTGCATCTTTAATCCGCATGTTGACCTGGCTTAAAATCCACTTATTCACAGGTTTTTTAATTTCTCCAATCTGGAATGATTTTAATGATACTGAACTTCCTTTAATATCCTCTATCTTTTCATCAAACTCTGAAAACCATTCAAGACGTCTCTTTATTCCTTTTACTTCTTTTTCTCTCCAGTCAAAGTCCTGCCATGGTTCAGCAGATGCCATTAAAAAGAGCCTTACAACATCTGCCCCATGGTTTTCTATAGCATCTTCAAGAAGTATGACATTCCCCTTAGATGAAGACATTTTATGACCTTCTAAAAGCCCCATTCCAAATACTACAACTCCTTGAGGCCATTTATCCTTTGGAAATATGGCTGAATGATGGAATATGTGGAATGAAAGATGATTTCCAACTAAATCCTTAGCTGAAAGTCTCCAATTCAGTGGATACCAATAGTTAAACTCATTTTTAATATCCTCAAATAATTCACTGTTTATATCTCCTGAATATTTCCCTGTATTTAAGTATACGTCATTAAAGAATGAATCATCAAGATGATCAGGATTAATATCTTTTATATATTTTGCAATGGCATAATAAGCCATGTAAATTGTAGAATCGCTTAATGGTTCTATTAACCATTGTTTATCCCATGGAAGCTTTGTTCCAAGGCCTATTCTTCTTGAACATGCCCAATCTTCCAGCCAATCTATATAATATTCAAAATTAGCTCTTACTTCTGCAGGAACTGTTTTTTCCTGCCCTAAACATTGCATTGCAAGCTTTTTCCAGTTGCTATCCGAATATTTAAGGAACCACTGATCTTCAAGGATTTTAACAACAGCTTTAGTTCCACATCTACATACAACTGGCCTTTCAGCAAAATCATGCATGATATCACCCTTACCAGATGAAATAATGTCATTGATAATTTCATCACGGGCTTTTTGCACAGATAAATCTTTATAATCTTTAATATGCTTAGACATAATACCTTTAGCATGTTCCAGTTTGTAAAGCTCATTTGTAGCATCTTTAAGTTTAGGGTCCTGCTGATTTTGCACTCCAAATTTTGTGATAATTTCTCGAGCAGGGACTTCTCCAAACCCTTTAAGTGTTACAACATTTACCGGCCGAATGGAAAGCACTTTTTCCTTTAATCCATATTTTTCAAGCTGTTCTGTATTATTTTTCAAGTCTTTTAATGCTATGTAATCTGCAGGTGCGTGTGCTGGTACAGAATAAACCACTCCAGATGCATATTCTGGATCTACAAATGATGCAGGAAGTATTATATGTTTTTGGTCTGTTAATGGGTTTTTTACATATTTACCTATCATTTCAGGTGCATTTATATCTTCAATGATTTTAATATCTTTCTTCTGGTGAACAATGTTATAATAAGCTTTTTTACTTATTATCCAGTTTTCACCATGCATATCAACTTTTATATATTCCTCATCAGGATTTATCCATAAATTTGTAGCTCCAAAAAGCGTTTCCGGACGGAATGTAGCTGCTACAAAGTAATTTCCATCCATTTCAAATTTAACAAGAGTTAATTCGTTTATTCCAACTCCTTCACCTTCAAGAAGGTCGTGGTCTCCTACTGGATTTTCGCATCCAGGACAGTATTTTACTGGATGCTCCCCTTTACCTACAAATCCTTTGTTTTTAAGCTGTCTAAACTGCCATTCGATGAATTTTTGATAATGAGGGTCTGTAGTTCTAAATTCCCTTCTCCAATCTATAGAATAGCCCATATTACACATTACATTATGATATTCGCTGCTGAAATATTTTACGATGTATTCAGGGTCTGTAAATTTGTTAAGCTCATCTTCTGGGACTTTATGCACATTTTTGTAGATATCAAGGGTCCATTGGTCTTTTTTTGCAATTCTTTTGGCGATTCCTATTACTGGTGCGCCAGTTACATGCCACCCCATTGGAAATAGAACATTATATCCCTGCATTCTTTTAAAACGTGCGTATACATCAGGTACTGTGTAGGTTCTTCCATGTCCTATGTGCATTGCGCCACTGGGATAGGGGTAAGCCACTGTTAGAAAAATTTTATCTCTATTGTCTGGATTTGATTCAAATAAGCGTGATTCTTCCCATTTTTTCTGCCATTTACTCTCTATATCGTGATTTGTCAATTGATCACCTCAAAATAAATTACCAATCATTTAAAGGCATTTTAGTGTAAATTAATCTAATTCCTTGTCTAAATAATCTAAATAATCTTTAGATCCCTCTATTATAGGTATTGCCAAAATAGCAGGAGTTTCATAACTGTGAATTTCTTTTACTCTTTGTATAATCTTATTTATATTATCTACTTTAGTTTTCACAATAAGAAGAGATTCATTATCATTCTCAATTTCACCTTTCCAAAGATAAATAGACTCAATTGAGGATACGATATTTACACATGCAGCTAATTTATCTTTAACCAGTGTATTAGCTATTTTTTTTGACTCTTCCTTTCCAGATGTGGTTATATATACTAAAACATACATATTATTACTTTCCATTTAATCTAAATCAATTAATAAGATTTAAAATAATTTATTCATGCCATTATCTGATTTGCACAATATATGGGGATGATAATTTATGTTTTGATGATTCTACCATATTTTTTATCCTTAAAACCTCTTCATGGCTAATTTTGAGGCTTTTTGAAATTTCATCAGAACTCTTATTTTTATCAATCATCAAATATAATATTTTATCTAAAGGCTCGTATTTTATTCCTAATTCCTCCTCATCAGTTTGTCCTGTCCATAAACCTGCTGTAGGTGCTTTTTCAATAATATTTTTAGGAACACCAATATATTCTGCAATTTGCCTTACATCTGTCTTGTAAAGATCACCTATTGGAAGTATATCTACTCCCCCATCACCATATTTTGTGAAATAACCTACAAGTAGCTCTGTTCTGTTACCTGTTCCTGCAACCAGACGATTCATAGAATTAGAATGATAATATAATAGCATCATTCTAATTCTTGCCTTTAAATTTCCATTTGCAAGGTCACTCTTGCTGCATTCTGGACAAATTTGTGGAAAGGGCTTTATCAATTCATCGATAGATATAACCTTATATTTTATTCCAAGAGTTTCTGCAACAGTTATTGCATCTTTTACATCTTCAGATGATGTTGTTTTGCTTGGAAGTACAAGACCAATTATTTTATCACTTTCTATTACCTTTGCACAAAGATAAGCAATTGTTGAAGAATCTAAACCTCCACTAAGACCAATAACAAGACCATCAGTTTTTGATTCTTCCATTTTACTCTTAATGAATTTACATATACTTTCAGTGGATTTTTGTGTATCTAATTCAGGAATATTTTTAAATTCTGGGTGCATTTTTACCACAAACTCGCTAAAATTTCTTAAAATTTACTTATAACCATATATCATTTAAATACATCTGATTCTTATTTTTATAGGAAACCTGTTATTAAAAGCCCAATACTTAAACTCATTACAATTACAACCGTTGCCCCTGCAATATAATTGAACAACCTTGAATTTACATATTTTCCCATTATTTTCTTATCATTTATTATAAGAAGCATTAATATCAGGACAAATGGCAGTAAAATACCATTAGCCACTTGTGACAGGTATAATATAGAGAGCAAAGGCACATTTGGAATCATTATAATGATTACTGCAAGTATTATAAGCCCAAGGTATAGTCCATGGAATATTGGAGCTTCCTTAAAACTTTTAGACACTCCTGCTTCAAACCCAAGGCTTTCACATACATAGTATGCTGTGGATAATGGTAAAATACTTGCAGCAAATAGTGAAGCATTTAAAAATCCGAATGCAAATAATATACTTGCATATTGGCCTGCAAGAGGTACTAATGCTCTTGAAACATCAGCTACGTTGTTAACTTCCACTCCTGTCGTAAATATGGTAGTTGCACAGGCTAAAACTATAAAAAATGCCACAATATTAACTACTATCGCTCCAAACACTGCATCGATCTTAGAATACTTTAGATTCTTTAAACTTATGCCTTTTTCCACAACAGAAGACTGTATATAAAACATCATCCATGGAGCAATCGTAGTTCCAACCATACCTATGATCATAGTTATATAGGCCGTATCCATGCTTATATGGGGTACTAAAAGACTTTTAGCAGCAAGCCCCCAATCAGGATTTGCAAGATACCCTGCCACAATATAGGATAAATAGAGAGAAGATGCTAATAAAAATACTTTTTCAACACTTTTATAGGTGCCTTTAACCACCAAAAGCCAAACAAATAGTGCAGCAGCAGGTAACGCGATAAAACGCGGCACTCCAAATATTCCCGTGCTTACAGCTACTCCTGAAAATTCAGCCAGAACATTTCCAAAGTTAGCAAGAAGCAGGGCCACCATCATTAAAAAGGTAAGTTTAATCCCTATTTTTTCACGTATTAAATCAGCAAGTCCTTTTCCAGATACAATGCCCATTCTAACTCCCATTTCCTGAATAACAGCTAAAGCTATTATCATAGGAATAAAAAGCCATAGAATACTGTATCCAAATTGAGAACCTGCCAATGAATAAGTTGTAATTCCTCCAGCATCATTATCCACATTAGCAGTGATGATTCCTGGCCCCATTACTGAAAGAAATACTATAAAACTTAAAAATGCAGGGTTTTTAAATACCCTTGTAAAAATTCGAAAATCCAATTAAACATCTCCTACTGTCCAAACATTCTTGGAACCCTTTTTTTCCATGCAGTAGGCAGAACAATATCTATAGCATCATCAACTGTAACCACGCCTTTAATCTTATTTTCATCTTTAACGACTGGAACAGCGATTAAATTATATTTTGCAATTTTTTTAGCTACATCATGCTCTTCTTCCATTACATCAACAGAAATTATGTCTCTATGCATAAATTCAGTGATTTTTCTTTCAGGATCAGCAAGTAGTAAATCTCTTATAGATATAACACCCACCAATTCTTTAGATTTAGATAATACATAGATATAGTAAATACTTTCCACTTCACGGGCCATTCTCCTAAGTTCACTCAAAGTTTGGTTTGCTGTAAACTCATCAGGAACTGTAACAAATTCTGTGGTCATTATTCCACCAGCAGTATCTTCAGGGTACTTTAAAAGCTTTTCCACATCTTTTGCTTCTTCAGGATCCATTAATTCTAATAATTCCTGTGCCCGATCATCTGAAAGGTCCCCTATCAAATCTGCAGCATCGTCAGGTGACATCTCATCAAGTATATCTGCAGCTCTTTCACTCTCCATTTCTTCAAAAAGAGATACCTGTCTTTCAGGAGATATTTCTTCAATAGCATCCGCTGCAACTTCCTCATCCAATGAATTTAAAATAGTTATTGAATCATTGATGTTTAATTGATCCACAATTTCAGCAATATCTGCAGGATGAAGCTTTTTTAAATTATATTCTGGAACTTTCAATTTAAGACGGGAAACATCACTTTCCAGGATATCCACATCTTTCCAGGCAATATAATCTTCTTGGAGATTAATTCCCAATCCTTTAGCAATTTTTTCAATTCCCAAGCGCCTTAATATACCTTTAACACTTATATCCACACCTATAAGGTGGTAATTACCATTTGTAGCAGATAATTGAAGATCATTTATTCTTCGTATCTTTTTACCTTCAACATCCACCACTTGTTTATCTATAACCTCATCTACAAGTCTTATATCTGTTTTTTTAATTTTATATTCCTCAATATCTTCAAATTTAACATTAAGCCTGATTTCACCATTTATATGGTCTACATTTTTCCAAGGAATAGTTACATATTCTTTACGAGACGTTTGAATGCTCATTGCCTCAACTATAGGGTATGATCGCTTAATAGATACTATAAAGTCTTTAAACTTCCCAATTTTGTTGCCGTCAAGGTCAATTACTGTTTTTTTCATTACTTCGCTTAGAAAATGCATACTACTGTCCTCCCGATAACTGCGGTGACTATTTCGCTCCTGGAATTGGCGGAATCATATCCTCCTTAACACGCTCCATTACAATCATTTCAGTTAAATCCTCAACACCATCAACTGAACGGATTTTACTATTTATCAATTGATTGAGCTCCTCAATGCCTGGAACCCATACTTTAATGAGAATATCATATTCTCCTGACACGCTATAAACTTCTGATACTTCTTCAAGCCTGGAAAGCTCTTCTTTAACAGATTCATGCTTTTCTGACTCGGTTTGAATGATTATTATAGCAGTAATCTCCAAGCCAACCTTGGGCCAGTCAAGTATCATAGTATAACGTTTAATTACGTCATCTTCCAATTTTTTAAGCCTGTTTGAGATTGTTGCATCAGGTACATCAATCTCTTTTGACATTTGAGATATTGTAATTCTTGAATTTCTAATTAAGGAACGGAGTATAGCCGTATCAATATCGTCCATTTTTTATCTAACACCTTTTCTGGTTATTGTAATCATTAATGTATCCATGACCATTTATAAAGGTTTGGGAATATTACCCAAATTTAGAGAAAAGTTGAGGATTTTACCAACAGTGTTAAAGATCATGGGAAATTTACCCAAAAGCAAAATATAATGTTAAAATTTTATTAAATAAAATAATTGTAATTTGTAATTCTAACTCAAATTATTTCAGAATATTCTCAAACTTTTGATTCTTCCCAGTCGACCCCTTTTAAAGTCAGAAATAACTTCCAATAAATTTCAGAATCTTCCAAACCCCTAATTTCACCCACTACTTCCTCTAATCCATCAACACCCTCAAAGCTTTTCCAATGGATTTACCCAGGTTAACTACACAGTTTGGAAGGATTTTTTTAAAGTTTTTATAATTTATTCCCCTTTTTGTCTCATTTCTTTGAGTTTTTGACTTATTTCTTTGCTTTTAACTTTTTTCGGCTTGTTTTGAACCTTATTCGCATCCGATTTTACTTCATCGTCAACTATTTTGTAGTAAACTACTGAAGAAATAATTAAGGCTATGGTTATGGCAATTATTCTGAGTGGAAAATTTCCAATTGAAGCATCATGGCCAAGTATATATCCAAATGATATTCCTATTAGTGATAAGGTTAGAATAAAGACTATGATCCCTATTATTGATGCAAATAGCTTATGCAAATATATTCACTCCTATATTAGTTTGGTTAAGTCAGTGCTGATTAGTTTTAGATATGTTTTTTCGGCTTGGATGATATCATCTGTGTTGGCTTTGGTCCTGTTATCTAGAACAGCGTTACAAGCGGAGAGTAATCCGATAAATGCTTTTTCTGTGGCTGGGAAGTTCCATCCAACATTTTTGCCTCCCCATTTGTTGAATGATAATATGAAATGAAAGTTGGTGATTTCATCGAAGAGTTTTTTTTGTTTTTTTATCTTTCCATTTTACTTTACCTAATTTTTTAAGGAAATCAGAGGTTGCTTGTGGCACGTCTTTTATCTTATCGAAATCTTTAGGGGCCAAAAGAATTTTATTAGCCATGTCCCCCCTCTCTGTCTTGTCCAATTCTTCCTGATTAAGCTTATGATCCAAATTTATATAATAGATGAAGCCAATGAAACTGTAAACAACAACAAAATCTCTAATAGTTATCAAGGGAGTCAGAGGTAAACGTATTCGAAAACTGCTTAGGTTTTTTCTGGCTAGTTCTATGAGTTCTGAGGATTTTTCATGATATTTTAAGTCGACACTATAATCAACAATATCTTTCCATTCAATGATTTTAACCAGTTTTTCATATATTTCTGAGTTTTCTAAATCTAAAATATCACACAGAACCTCTTTCAACCCTTCTACATCTTCAAATGTGTTAAATAAATTTTTAACAACTTTTTTAGTTGGATCAGCCTTAAAAATTCCCATAAAAACCACCTTTATATGTATTATTGTTAAATTATCAGATTTAATGCCAACCTAATAGGTTTTTTACTCCGTTTACTACTGAAGAAAATATATTTTTTGCAACATTAATAACTTGTTTTACTGTGGAAACAACCTTGGTGGCAACTTTATTAACCATTTTTCCAACAACAGTTTTTACTGCATTTACAGTAGTACTTATCAATTGTTTGGCCGTATCTCCTAAATATTGGACATTTTTTGTAATCAAATTAATAGTAGCACTGTATGATTCCATTATTTTTTTTAACTGGATCAGAACTAATTAAAAGGTTTCCAAGATCACCTAAGCCACGCCTGAACTCAAAATTACTAAAAACAGTTGTAACACATTAACATATAAAAAGAATGGATTTTTTCCCTATTGAGTTCTTTTTCTCTTTTCTTCAAGTTTCTTAGAAATTTCTTCACTGGTTACTCCATGTTTTTCCTTAATTTCAATTTCTGGCTCCTCACCTTTCATTAAGTTATACACCACTGAAGCCACTACAAAACAAATAAACAAACCTACAAGTCTTATAATTGGATTGCCTGCTGATTCTCCAGCCAGTAAAGCTATTACAGTTCCAAGTCCAAAAAATACAATTATAGCTACTATAATTCCAAAAATTTTTCTCCCATTCATAACAATCACACCAACTTAGTAATATCAGTATTTAAAAGCTTAAAATAAGTCTTATAAGCACGTATAACATCATTTTCATTTATTTCAACTCTATCATCGTTTACTGCGCTGCATCCTGCAAGGAAAAGTAAAAATGCGTTTTCTGTTGCAGTGAATTTATTACTTACTGTTCTTCGCTTTTCAATAAAAATATCGCAACTTATACGGTGCAATCTTCCATATAGTTTTTTTGTTTTTTTATCATTCCAATTCACTTTTTTCAATTTAAGGAAGAATTCCGCAGATGGTTCAGGTATGTTTGAGACTTCATCAAATTTATCTAGGGCAAAAATGACATGTTCATCTATTTTACCATAAAATACGTTTATCAAATCATCATGTGTCAATTTCCTTCCAATATAAACATAGTAAATGTCTTCAATTATCCTGTATATCACATAAAAGCCCATAAATTCTATTAAATCTGTAATGGATGGTATATTTAGTGCTGGATTACTTAGATTTTCCTGTGCAAGATTTATAAGTCTTATATTCTTCTTCTCATCCTCTTTGAAATCAACTCCTTCTACGTATACTTTTTCAAGTTTAAAAGCTTGGAAATATTTCCAATAAATTTCAGAATCTCCTAAACCCATGATCTCTTCTACTGTTTCTTCTAATCCTTCTACTCCTTTAAATTCCTTTAATATTTTTTTTGATAATTTTTCAGCTGATGAAAATGCATCTAGAATTCCCATTTTTTACCACAACCTAAAGAATCTTCCTACTGATTTACCTATATTAGTTACTGTATTTACTGTTTTTCTTGCTGTGTTAACAACAGTATTCACTGCTTTCTTCACCGTGGTTACAGCCTTGGTGACCACCTTCTTAACGGTGTTCACCACATTATGAACAGCCTTTTTTACTGTAGTTACAGCCTTGGTGACCACCTTCTTAACGGTGTTCACTACATTATTTACAACCTTCTTCACGGTTTTAACAGTATTATTTACAGCTTTCTTTACTGTAATGACAGTATTGTTAACAACCGTCTTAACAGTACGAGCTATATTGTTAACTACTTGTTTTCCTACATTACTTAAAGTGCTACCCGTCCATTTAACTATATTTATACTCGAATTAATTGTATTCTTCCATGCGTTGGTGAAATTAGTCCAATTCCAATTATTAGGGTTTAAAACCGTGACAATAGAACGTATGGTATCGTATCTCATTAACTGTTGATAAATTGGACTTTCAACGATTCTGGTTAGCAAACGTTTGCCTGAAGCTCCTGCAACAATCTCAAACATCGCTGGGATCAAACCCAATCCTGGTTCTAAGAATGATCCTATTTTTGATGTGATTCCAATGAAAGCTTCTACCGGATTTACTGCAGAAATACCAAATTTTTTTAGAATATTTGTTAATGGATCACCAATAATGTTCCATATTTTCATTAGTATTGGGCTTTCTGACAAGAATTTCCCGACAAATGTTCCAACTCTACCTATAGGAACAATTGAAACCAAAAGAAGTAAGAAGCCTCCAACTGATAAGTCACCATTTTCATCTACTCCTGTAAAGAATTTTATAACTTGTTTTAGGTTTTCTCCGCCCCACATGTTATCTAAATTGCTGTAGCCGTAAATATGATAAAAATCATAGTTGAAGAAATCCCAGATGTTACCTGATTGCCAGGCTTTCTGCCCCGCCTGAATCATCTTATCCCAAATATAAAAATGCATATTAAACGGATTAAAAGGAGATTCCAAAATTCCTGCTAACGGACCATAAACCGAAGGCCCCTGATGATTAATCCTCCAACTCGCATCTGCATCCTTAATCAAACCCGAAAACGGATCACTACCATAGATGTATGGTGCTAACGGGCCGAAAATTGATCCTGTTGTAGATCCTGAAGAAGGTACTGTAACTTGGTTTTGGGTCTGTACAAAACTTCCAAAACCAAAATTTTTTAACAAATCAACTAAAACCGTTGAAACATCCGAACCGGCGCCAGTGCTTAAATAATTAACAGGCCGGCTAAACAATCCTGATGCAACAGACCATAGATTGCTTCCAGATTGATAACCCACAGTATTTCCACTGGTAGGTGTTCCAATTCCTCCCGGACTTCCAGGAGTTGTGGAAGACCCGGATGCTGTCACCATATAATAAGCATAAGCTTGCCCCTGATTACCTGCCCTGTCCATGGCATCTATGGTTACCATATCCCAACCAGGAACTGTATTTAAAGGAATTATATAAGAACCTGTCCACTGTCCGTTTAAGTTGCTTAAACTGATTTTTTGGTTGTTTATGGTAGCAGTAATGCTGGCAGTGTCTGGGGAAGCATCCACAGTGATTTTCAGTTCTCTACCTGCCATCACCTGTTCTGGGGTGAGGGTACCTGTTAAAGTTGGTGGTGTGTTGTCCACGGTGAAAGTGAGAGTAGCAGTGCCTTGGTTACCTGCGTTATCATAAGCAGTAATTATAACACTTTGAAGTCCATCAGGAAGTGAATGAACATTATAATTTAACCTCCATGAACCATCAACCTGTTTAATTAGGCTGAAAATCATCCCACTTATGTTTGCCACGACTCTGGCAGTATCAACGCTTGAAGAAACTGTTAAAATGGTGCTATCACCTGATTTAACTAAATTAGGAGTGATTGTGCCAGTTACAGTAGGAGGAGTGTTATCAACATTGAAACTGAGGTCAGCTGTGCCTTGGTTACCTGCAGTGTCAGTGGCGGTTAATATTATTGGATAATTCCCATCCACAGTATTTGGAACCACGTAACTAAGTTTCCAGGTTCCATCTACATCTTTAACGAGATTGTAGGATATCCCTTGAATGAGAGTAGTGATTGATGAAGTATCTGGATCAGAAGAAACCTGTAAAGTTAAAGAATCACCTGATCTCAAAATATTGGGATTAACATTACCAGAAACGGTAGGAGGAGTATTATCTACAATATAATTAATAGAATTTGTGCCTGAGTTTCCGGCATCATCAAAAGCTGTCAGCGTGATAGGATAAGCACCATCAGAAAGATGAGGAACAGCATAATTAAGTAACCACCAATTATCGGGCTGTTTAGTGAGATTATAATTTACGCCATTGATAATGGCAGTTACTTGTGTAGTATCCATATTTGAAGCAGCAGTTAACCTTAAGACATCACCTGATCTTATTCTTTCATGGTCCAAGTATCCCTGAATGCTGATTTTCTCCTTAAAAATGTGAATGAATACATCAGTGTTTCCATTAGTGTCACCTGGTGCCAGATTATCTACATCAGAGTTGAATACCAGATAATTTCCCATGGCACTTAATGAAGGGTTGAAATATGAATTTCCCACATAATCTACGGGGGATTCAACTACTCGTTGAATTTCACCTGATTGTTGGTCAAATATGAAAATATCTGGAGCGTTATTATCATCGCCAGCCACTAAATTAGTAGCGTAAGAAGTAAATACTAAATAACGTCCGTCACTGCTTATTGAAGGTTCTAAACTTTCATAGTTACATAGTGCTCCTGTATAAGGAACTGTGACCATCTTAATATTTCCTGTAAAGCGGTTAAATAAAAAGATATTCTGATTATAATATTGCCAATAATTTGGATCTCCAATACTTGGCGGACCGTAGATGATAAATGGCCGGTTAACGAAAGCTAGATAATGTCCATCATCACTAAGTGATGTTTGGAATATATGAATTCCCTCATCCCAATTGAATTGACGTGCAATTTTAGTGGTTGTTTTCAATTGACGATCATATAGGAAAAGGTCTGCCCATGAATCATCTACTCCATCTAATGGTGCCCAGCTAACAAATGCTACAAAACGTCCGTCGCCACTGATTGAAGGTGGAAACCCACATCCCCCACTTGTGTTACTATCATTAGAAACACTAATCCTCTCAGTGATACTTGAAATCATGTCTCTTACATATACTTCCTCTCTTCCATCTGTGACAGTTGTCATTAGATTTGTAGATGAAGATATGAAAGCTACGTAACGTCCATCTGCACTAATTGATCCGCTTTGGCTAAAACCATCTCCTGGACTGCCATTTGGAGAAATACTTAAAAGTTCAGTGATTCCTAAAAGCCTATCTCTCACATACAACTGAGATTGGCCTGATGGAACACCTCCAGCTACAAGATTAGAGGCAAATGAAGTGAAAACAATATAACGACCATCTGCACTAACAGCAGGTTCATAACTATAATAATTTCCCTCCTGGCCACTTGTAGAAATACTGACCCTCTCGGTGATGTTTAAAAAACGATCACGCACAAAAACATCCCGATAACCATTCGTATCACCAGGAACCAGATTATCTGCATCAGAACTAAAAGCCACAAAACGTCCATCTGCACTGACCACTGGATCATCACTGGCTTGATTCCCCTGGATACTACTATTATTTACACTAACCAATTCAGTAGTATTATCTGCAGCTGCAACAGACCCACAGATTGTTAATATGAAAATTAACGTGATTATCAGTAACAAAAACTGTCTTTTCAAGATTCAACTCCAGTATAGTAAATATCAGTGTTATATTAGTATTATGAAAGGGATATGATGGTTTTTATAACTTAAATGAGAATTTCTAATCTCATTTATGTATGATTGAGTATTGATTATTATGATAACCAGGTCTTAATAATAAACTATTTAAATATTACTATTTTGATCTGCTACAGTAATCAACAACTTTAAATTAAATAAAAATAAAAAAATAGCCTTAAATATCTAATTTGAAGTAAAAATAAACAATATACGCTCTAAAAACTTAAAATAAATAAAAAAAAGAAGTTTTAGGCAATACACTCAAAAATAAACTGGAATTATTTAGAAGTGCTACCAGCAGCTTCTACTTCACCGTAAAGAACTTCAGCAATACCTTTAAGTTTATCCATACCCTTAACTTCTTCCTGTTGAAGTGGTATCTCAGCTATAAGCTGATTTCCAAACTTCTCATGGATTGTTTTAAGGCGTTGCTCCTGAATCTTACGTCTTGCAGCACAGAATTCACAATCAGCTTCTTCTGGTTGAACCTGATTAACAATAACTCCGTCAGCAGTCATATTAAATTTAGCCAAAGCTTCCATTGCCCTTTCAGATTCATATATCGACATTTCCTCAGGAATAACCACCATCTTAAATGAAGTCCTCTCAGGATCAGCTAAAACGCCTCTTGCAGCTTTTATTTGCTTTTTAGATTTCTCCATATCTTCTAAAGCACGGTCTTCCTCTTCCTCATCACCCATAAATGGCATAATATTTTTAAATGCCTTAGCCATGCTTCCAATTTGGCGCCTGACCTTAATCATCTTCCCTACCCATGAATCCATCATTTCAGGGAATGAAAGTAACCTTAAAGTGTGTCCAGTTGGTGCTGTGTCAAAAATAACAATGTCATACTCATCAGTAGTCATATATTGCATGAATTTATCAAATGCAGCTGTTTCATCAATACCTGGAGCCATTGAAGCCATGTCCATCTGGTCCTGCATCATGCCCATATCCATACCAGGATTCAAAGCTTGCTGTTCCTTCATTTTTGCCTGATAATCCTTCATAGCAACTTCAGGGTCAATCTCAACAGCCTCCAGATTTTCAGCTATAGGTGTTGGATTATGCCCAATGTTCTTCTCAAAAGAATCAGAGAGAGAGTGTGCAGGGTCAGTAGAAATTACAAGAGTTCTTTTACCGCTTCTTGCAAACCATAACGCTGTTGCAGCAGAAATAGTGGTTTTACCAACTCCACCTTTCCCACCAATAAATACAAATGTTGTTTTTCCTTTGTTGAATTTAAAAAGATCTTTAAATGCCATTTTAATCCTCCATATCATTTATTTGATAACTCAGTTAAAATTAGATATCAATTATAGTTACATTAGGTTCTTTTTATATTTAACTCAACCACTCAAAAATCTACGATTTTTGGTGCCCCAAAATTTCCAATTTTGAGGGCTTTTTTCCGAAAAAAGGTTGATCAAAAAATCCTCGCTAAAGCTCGGAGAACAGGGATCAAACCTTAAAAATATATTTCCAAAAAATTAATAGATATACCAAATTATTTTCCAAAATACGTAGCGAAAATGGAAATTCCTGCCATTAATATAGTTGTTCCTACCGGAAGCAATGCCAATCCTAAAGTATAATTTTTTTTGTAGGGCCTTTCTACTTCGAATATTTCTAGAGAAAAATCACCAATTATAGGATTTCCATCCGGAAATTCAATGTTTTCTATCGTCAATACGCCATTAACATTTTTTTCATCTGGCATTTTGATAGAAAGCTCATGACTATGATGTGGTAACAATTTAAAATCACAATATTTTCCACTCTTTTCTTTCTTTTTCTTTGGTATGTGATGTGCATATTTATTTATTTCAATTCCAGTTTTTGGATCTCTATCAAAATCCATTGGAATGCCTTTAACTTCATATATAATGCTATTTTTTAATCCATTCTTTAATTTGAGGTTGACTCTTAAAACTACTGGAATAGTATAAGCGATTTGCCCAAATCCCGTTATTTTAGATAATTGACTATATCTTAACTCATGAGATGGTAGTGATTCTATTCGAATTCTCTTTGAATATCTAGCACACAATACAACTATAATTCCAGTAATTAGGACTAAAAATCCAATGATTAATAGTATTTGAGCGATACTTTCCCACATACAATCCTCCTCATCAAATTGAATATTTTTAATTCACTATATATATTTATTACATTATTAACTTGGAAATGATTGAGAATATTAAGTTTAATAACTTTATTTTACTATTTTTATCATTACACAACTCCAAAATAAAAGATTTTCAAAGTATTTTTTAAAAAATGGACCTAATACCAAACTTGCAGTACAAAATAACATGGTTGAGGGTTTAAATAATCAACATTCACCTGTTCTGGAGCAGTCCCCTTGGGAACACCAACAATATACGCATTGAAACTGTCTTTAGGATCTCCTCCCTTTAAAATATGAAACCATAACACTGCTTTGGTATCATTACCCATAACTGATTGAATTTTGTTATTTATATTTATAGGAACACTGACAAAATTTTCCCCGCATTCTACCGGTGCATCAGCTTTGTCAATTCCCCATTTTGCAGAATTAGCTACACTAGATGGATCAGTGAGTATATAGAAGTCTGTTGTGTTTAAATCATTGATACTAATATTGAAATATTGACATGTCCATCCAGGTTTCCTATTTTCAAAATCAGGTTGTTTATGATCAGAATGTGGGCAGACATCCCATTCATTACAGTTTTCAGTTTGCTTTGAAGGATTATAATGTGTATCCATTCCAACTAAAATATTTAAATACATAAAGTCACATAATACTGTTCTGTTTGCAACTGCAATCTCTGCAGCACTTGCAGAAGGCGTGTTATCTTCTATTATTATTGTTTTTAGCTTATTGTTTATGGGATATATTTTTAAACTGGAATTAACGCCGTTTGGAAGAATTTTTCCATACATTAACTGGTCATACTTTTCCTGTAATCTGCTGATTTTTTTATAGGAAAGAGTATTGGGAATTATTTTATTTGTTTGAACATCTATTTTTGCAAGTCCTGGAGTTACTTGAAGGTCACAACCATGTTTTTCCCATTCATCAGGAGATCCAGGGGATTTTATTAAAATATCAGCCGTGTCTATGGTTATTCTATCAAGAGAGAATCTTGAAGAATAGTCCTGAGCTTTGAAACTTACTAAATCCATGGCATTGGCCGAAACGCCCATTACCACTACTATTATGATAAATGCCACCATAACATCGATGGTAAATGCCTGCCCTCCTTCATCTTCCCTAAAGCTTCTTTTCCCCATTTAATCGCCTAATACATAGGTAATCCATATTTTTGTCTGTGTCCATTATCCAGAAATAATCTATAGTGGTTAACGCCATAGACATAATAAGTAATTTCTTTTCCAGGATAACTCGTTTCATTAAATATTACATGATCTATGGAGCAAGGAGCAGATTTTATATTTAAATTAGATGAATTAGACGGAACTATGAATGTTTCAAAACCATAATGCGGGCATGTTGCCTTACCTTCTAATCTACATAAAAAACATGCTCCATCGCTGCTTTCATGAAAATAACCAGTTTCTATACAGTTTTTAAGTACAATAAAAGATTTAGAATTCCCATGCCCAATATACGGGTCATATGGGCATTTCTTTATGAAAAGGGAGGATGATGAATTTTCATAAGCTTCTGCATTTGTCATGTTTTTGGTTTTTAAGAAATTGACAAGGCTTGAACCGTAGCATATCTTCGTGCTTGTATTGGTAATCCCTCCATAGCTTTTACATTTTATAAAAGGAATAGGATCAGGAATAGGGTAATTTGTATCTATAATTGAAATATCCTGGCTCAAACTTTCGTTGTGAGTTATACTGCCTTTATTAACATATACCGTTGACTTAACCCTGATTTTAAAGGGATCTGGCGATGAATCTACAGATAAAATAGTACATTTAACGTTAATCCCTCCATTTTCACTGTATTTTTTGGATAAAGAATCCATTTCTCCCTGCAAAGCATTTTTTATGTCCAATCTACTATCTTCTAGAGGCTTTCCGCTTTGGATGACTGTTTGCGTGATTTTTTGGAGAGTTTTTTCAGTTATGATGGGTGTATTAAATTCTATATCCTCTGCTGCGTAAAATGTGGCATCTGATTGTAATACTCTGCTTTGAGATTCACTTCCAATGTGAACCATGTCCACTAAGACTGCTACCAAAAAAATTGCTGGAATCGCTAAAAGAAAGGATAACCCACTCATTACATAGCCTTTTTGATCCATAATACCTCCTTTATACCCTAAATCTAAAAATAGATTTAATATAGTGAAGAAAAAGTATCTATTTTTCCTATTAACTTATTAATTATTACTTATTTTTATTATAATATATAAATATATATGTAAAATTTGGATTGAATAATAGATTAAACATATATATTATTAAATTAAAAATAAGTATGATAATAAAATCAATGACCAAAGAATTTAATTATAATTACACCCAAAAGTGCAATGAATATATATAAATACAACATAAAAAACATCTAAAATTTACAAGTTTAATTTTTAATAATTAAATTAACTAAAATTTCAAAGGTTTTGACTGGAGGTATTAAATGAAAGAAATAGTAAGAGCGTGGCGTCATATCCCACAAAGATACAGCCTTATCGGATCAAAATGTTCACACTGTGGAAAAGTTTTCTTCCCAAAAAGAGTTTTATGCCCAGAATGTAGGAGCAAAGGAGATTTAAAAGATATTGCTCTTAAAGGAGAAGGGAAAATTCACAGTTATTCTGTTATCAACACCCCTACCGATGATTTCAAACTAATTGCACCATATGTAGTAGCAATAGTTGAATTAATAGAAGGAGCCAAAATAACAACCCAAATAGTTGACTGTAATTCAAAAGACGTTGAAATAGGCAGTGAAGTCGAATTAGTCTTTAGAAAAATAAAAGAAGAAGGCGATGATGGAGTGATCTCATATGGATACAAATTTAAACTCAAAGAATGATAAAATAGGCATTTTACTTGTAGGACATGGAAGCAGACTACCATATGGAAAAGACGTTGTAAGCAGACTTGCAGAAATGTATAAAGAAAATAATTCAAATTACCTCGTTGAAGTGGGATTCATGAATATATCCAAACCTTCAATTCCCTCTGCATTAAATAAGCTTGCAGATGAAGGTGTCCAGAAAATCATTGTTACACCTGTCTTTTTAGCTCATGGTGTTCACACAAAACAGGATATTCCCAAGATTCTTGGTTTAAATAACGGTCACGATGATTCACATGGTCACAGCCATGGGCATGACCATCATCATGAAGAAGAGGTTGAAGAAATTAAATTTGACGGCGAAATTATCTACACTGAGCCTCTTGGCGCTGATTTAAGGCTTGTAGATATAATAAAAGATAGGGTTAATAATGCCCTTTAATTATCTTTTTTTAAATAAATTAAAAAGGTTTAAAAATGCCCCTTAAAGTTTCTGATATTGGGGAAAAAGGATTAATAAAGAGAATTCTTAAAAAATCCAATAAAAATATAATTAAATCTTCTTTTTTTGATGATATTTCTATTAAAAGCTTGAATGATGATGCAGCACTTATTAATTTTGGAGATCAGTATTTAGTTGCAACATCTGACATGTTATCTAAATCTGCTCATTTTCCTGATGAAATGATTTTTAAACAAGTTGGAAAAAAAGTTGTAACCGTAAATGTGAGTGATTTAGCTGCAATGGGAGCTAAACCTCTGGGAATCATTGTTTCTGTAGGTTTACCTAAAGATATGCCTTTAGATGACTTTGACAGTATGATGGACGGGATTTTTGAAGGCTGCAAAGAATATGGAATGATGCTAATTGGTGGAGATACAAACGAATCAAATGAATTAACCATCAGTGGAACTTGCTTAGGAATTGTAAGCAAAGAAAACGTTTTAATGAAAGATGGAGCAAATTCTGGAGATGTTGTTGCTGTTACAGGGCCATTAGGACTTGCAGCTGCAGGATTTGAAGTTTTATTTAACGATTTAGATCTTGAGCCTGACACAAAGAAAAATTTATTGGATCATGCTTTGAATCCAAAAGCAAGGGTTAAAACAGGGATTTTACTTGGAGAAACTGGCTCAGTTACATCTGCAACGGATATAACTGATGGTCTTGCCAGTGAGATTGGCGAAATTGTAGATAGCAGTAGTTCTGGAATTGGTATAACTATTTATGAAGAATTACTTCCTATTCCCGATTCTGTGTTAGAAATTGGCAAAAACACGAATAAAAATCCTTTTGAATTTGCTTTATACTATGGAGAAGATTTTGAAATCCTATTAACTATAAGAAAAGATGTTTTTAATAAAATTAAAGATAATTTTCACCTTTATAAAATAGGTGAAGTGACTTCTTCGGGTAAAATGATTATTGTAAATAAAGAAGGCATAGAAAACTTGCTTACGCCACGTGGTTGGGAGCATTTAACTAAATAAATTTTATTTTTAAGTTAAAATCAAATTTAATGTAAATTAACCATATTAATTATAAAATAAGTTTAATCGTTGGCATTCAAGTTTTTTGAGGTTGAAGGAAACGGAGTTTCCTGAACAGCTAAAACAGAGTTTTTGCATGTTGAAATGGACTCGAATGCCAACATTAATAGTTTTAGTATTTTAGTATAAAAAGATGTTTTTAATACATTATCTAATTATTTTTATATCATGAAAAACATAATATATCACCATATTAAGTTTACTAAAGGAATTTGAAGACTTTTATATGCTCAAAATGATTATTATACATCCAAATAATATTTAAAATATTTAGGAGAGTTATAATGAAAAAAGAAGTTATGACATATGAAAAATTCCATGATGCACTTCAATGCAAAGTATGCCAGAGGAAATGTGTCATTAACAAGGGAAACACAGGATTCTGCAATATGCGGAAAAATATAGATAACAAGCTCTGTGCATTAAATTACGCTGCAGCATCATCTGTAGCTGTTGACCCCATTGAAAAAAAGCCGCTTTTCCATTTTTATCCTGGTTCAACTGTTTTTTCACTGGGATCTGTGGGATGTAATTTTAGATGTAAGCATTGCCAGAACTGGAATATTTCTCAGGCAAATTTAAATGAAATTTCAACACGTGAAATATTACCTGAAGAAGCAATAAGACTTACCAAAGAATATGGCTGTAAATCGATAGCATGGACCTATAATGAACCGACCATGTGGTTTGAATACACTTATGATTCAGCTAAACTTGCAAAAAAAGAAGGTATAGCCACAGTTTATGTAACAAATGGTTATATGAGTGAAGAATCATTTGATCTTATTAACCCTTATCTTGATGCTGCTAATATTGATTTAAAGGGTATGTCCGATAAATTTTATCAGGAACTATGTCAAGCACGACTCCGGCCAGTTTTAGACAATATAAAACGTTTTTATGACAATAAAATCCATATAGAAATAACAAATTTGATAATTCCAGGTTATAACGACTCTAAAGAAGATATTACTGCTTTAGTTAAATTTATGGTAGATGAAACTGGGCCAGAAGTTCCCCTACATTTCACCAGATTTTTTCCATACTACGAATTAATTCAACTTCCACCTACACCTGTAAAATCACTTCAAAGAGCTTATAATATTGCTAAAGATGCAGGAATGAAGTATGTGTATATTGGAAATGTTTCCGTTGGAGGGGGAGAAAATACATTATGTCCAGAGTGTGGTGAAATTCTTATAGAACGTGATGGCTTTGAAATTATAGATGATAAGTTTAAGAAGACAAGAAAATGTCCTAAGTGTAATGCATCCATTAATATTATTACGTAAAAATTCTTCCTAAGCTCGCTAAATCCCTAGAAAAAGGAGTTAATTTAATGAAAAATGTCCAGTATATTAATCCCGATGGTCTAAATAAAAATCCGGCTTTTTCCAATGTAATTATAATCCCCGAAAGCAAGAAAACTGTTTTTATAGGAGGACAAAACTCTGTAAATGCAAAAGGAGAAATAATTGGAAAAAATGACATTAAAAAACAGTCCGAACAGGTATTTAAGAACTTAAAAATAGCTTTAGAATCAGCTGAAGCCTCCTTTGAAAATTTAATTAAATTGAACATTTATATCGTTCATGGAAATGATCCACAGCCCGCTTTTGAAGTATCTCAAAAAATTATGGGTAAAATAGAAAACCCACCAGCAATTACTGTCGTTTTTGTATCAGCATTGGCCAATCCTGACTTTTTAATTGAAATAGACGCTATTGCAGTAATTCCTGAATAAAAAAAACTTTTTTGAATAATTAATGCAAAGATAAATCATGTATTTTCAGTACTTTAAAAATCCCTATAAGATAGTGACAATAAACCAAATTAATTTATTTGTTTTTTAGGTCAAAAGAAACCTTAAAATAAGAGATAATTATAATAATTCTGTCTACAATCATTGACAGTTATCTGGCTTAAATTCCTGAGGTAATCATAGATGAATTTTGAAAAAATAATTATTTTACTAACGTTTTTTATATTTTTAGCCGCTTTTATAATTACAAATCATTTATTTATTAGTGAATCCGCTGATTTATCCTTAGTATCTGATGTTAAATATATTTCAAATGAAATAGGCCCCCGGCCCGCTGGATCTGAAAATGAAAAGGAAGCATCCCAGTATTTAGCCTCAAAACTCAATAGCTATGGAGTAGAAACTGAAATTGATGAATTTAAATATTATTCTATGCGTTCTGAAAGTTTTAAGCAGTCAGAAAATGTTGTAGGTACAATAAAAGGAATATCCTCTCAACAAATTGTTATATGTGCCGATTTAGACAGTGTAAAAGATAAATCCAATGGAAATTATACTGAAGGCACCAATGACGATGTAACAGGACTTGCAATACTTATAGGGCTTGCAAAAAAGTATCAAAATGAAAAACCTTATTTTACAATAAAATTAATTGGTTTTGGAGCTGGAGAAGATGAATACACCACTCCTGTCAATGTAAGTCAGATAACCAGTTTAAATCCCGATGAATATAATGAAATCATGTCCATACCATATCTTGTAGGAGCACGCTATTATGTACTCCAAAATCAGGATTCAATTAATGATACTGTAGCTGTTATTAGTTTAGAGGCAGTAGGTAGTGGTGATCCATGTTTTATAGCTCAAGATTCGTTTATTTATAATAATCAATCATTTGTTGATTTTTTAGTTTCAAATGCAAGGATTAATGGTTTTAATGCTCAGAAAGTTGATTTTATGACCTACAATTCATCTTCAGGTGATGAATCTCCAATTAGCCATATTTATCTTCCTTTTTCCTATGCAAACATTCCTGCGACGTTTTTAACCTGTATGGAAAATCCTAATGTTAATGATTTAGTTCACGGCGATGCTGAGATGCCAGGCTACCTTACAGTAAATGATAACTATGAAAATTTAGTAAAAAACAATGGTGGAGAAGCAAAGCTACAAAGACATTTAGATGAAATTTTATTTCTAACCAAAGACAGTATAAACAAATTATCCATATTTTACGCTCTAAAAAGTTCTTCCAATGCTTAATAAAACATTTAGCAGCTTATTTTTTTATGGAAGATTTAATTATAGACACGAATCAAAATAATCATTTTTCATTTTATAAAAAAATTAGTTAGTCATAACAATATTTATTATAGCTCTGTTTTAATAATAAATTAAATATCAATTCGGAGGGGATCAAAATAGAATTTAAAAATATTTTTAAACTACTTTTAATAGTTGTTTATGCCGATGTAGGACCTGCTATTGGTAAAAACCAAGCTAAATCTATAGCAAAAGAGTATTTATCTTCCCATAATTTGCCATACAAGGTTACAACAGCAACAGAGCTGGTACAAGTTAAAAATACGCAGACAGGAAGTACCAAATGGGTTACACCAGAAGAATATATGAATATTGCTAGTAATGATACATCCCCCTGGAACTCTCCTGCTACTGGAGAAATCACTGCAGTCTGGAAAGTATCTACTGTAGATAGCCAGGGAAAAGGAACTGGGAGCATATGGATAAATTCTGACACTGGTAAAATCACTAAAACAGAATTAAAAGCCGTTACCACTCAAAACAACACTGCAAATCAAACAGCAAACGCAACAACAAATGCAACTAATCAAACTGCTCCAGGAACATCAAACAACAATACATGGATAATAATAGGCATAATTATCGTGATTATTATTATAGGCGCTGGTTACTGGATGTACAGCAGAAGATGAGAGTAATCCCCTCAT
>JACRPY010000006.1:300000-398786 GCA_016222945.1 Methanobacterium sp.
AAATAAGTTTAACTAATTAAAAAAATAGGTAAATCTATTAAATTTACTAATTATGAGGAGATATTATGTCAGAAGAAATAATAGGAAAAATTAAAGAAGCATTATCAACAGTAGCTGACCCTCACATGGGTATCAGTATAGTTGAAATGGGAATTGTCCAGAACATTGATATAGATGAAAATGACACTACTGTTGCAAAAATTACTATTAGACCAACAAATCCTGGCTGTATGAGTGCTGCAAACATTGCTATGAACGCAAAAATGGCAGCAGAAAAAGTAGATGGAATTGATAAGGTCGAAATAGTTGTTGAAGGCCATATGATGGCTGATGCAATTTCTGAAATGGTTAATAAATAACTTTTTTTAATTTTTTAACGGGGCAGTAGATGGAATTACCTTATAACGTTGTAATCGTTACAGGCGTTCCGGGAGTTGGTAAAACAACAATCTGCAGACGAATATCTGGAACTTTAGGCTATGAATATGTAAATTATGGGGATCTGATGCTTTCTATTGCAAAAAGCAGAGATCTTGCTTCTACAGATATTGAAATGTTCTCTTTGGACATGGAAACTCAACATGAAATCTGGAAAAGCACAGCATTAAAAATAAAGGAAAAGAAAAACGTTCTTGTAGATTTGCATGGTGTAGATCAATCATTAATTGGATATATCATTTCACTGCCAGTTGAAATTATAAAACCAGATATAATCTTTGTAATAGAGTCTTTGGAAGATAAAATACTTAAACAGAGAAATAAAGACACAAAAATAAGAATTGTTGATAATATAAAAAGCTTAAAAGAACATATGGGTATTTTAAGGAATACAATGGCAATATGCTCTGTTTTATTTGCTTGTAATCTAGTAATAATGAAAAATGATGATTTAGAGGAATGTTTAAATAAAATGGAAAACATTCTAAATAATAGCAACACTGCTTAAAACAAAACAGGTTTCATTAGCAAAGTTTATATATGATGAAACCTAAACCTTGAAACTACCTTTTTACAGGTTTTGAAATCTTTAAAAAAGCCAATTAAATATTTGGATTTTAATTAATTGATGGGGGGCCCGTGGCTCAGGTGGTAGAGCGCACGGCTGATAACCGTGAGGCCCTGGGTTCGAATCCCAGCGGGCCCATTAATTATTAATTTTAATTATTTTAATTTTCAGTAAATATTAAATTATTTAAAAAAATGAAATGTAGTTGCAAAAAATTTATAACTGAAAATGTTATATATTAATAGTTGGAGCAATGTGGTAATTAATTACCTCATTTTATTCTATTTTTTTTATTACAGATTTATATGGTATTTATTTAGATTATATTCATGTCAGCGCTGCATTTTGCAAATTCACGGAGTTTTTTAACGGCTTCTCCAGATTTAACTGATTTAAATCCAAGTTTAACACCATCTTTGAAGTTGTCGACAATTCCTGCTACAAAAAGAATTGCACTGACATTTACAAGGCATAAATCAAGTCTGGCGCGGTCTGTTTCAGTTTCATCTCTGCATTTTAAAACATCAAGAGTAATCTTCTTATTTTCATCAAGATTATCAGATGCTTTTATAAGTTTTTTATCTGTTTTTACAATGCCAAAATCTTCAGGATAAACATATTTTATTTCAATTTTATTATTATCAAGTATTGCAATCTTAGTTTTACCGATAGTGGATATTTCGTCCATTGCAGGGTTTCCTTCCCCATCAAATCCATGGACTACCATTGCTCTTTTAACACCTAAATTTTTAAGAACATTGGCCATTATTTCAACATATTCAGGGTCAAAAACTCCAAGTAATTGAATATCTGCATTTGCAGGAGAGGTAAGCGGACCTAAAATATTAAAAACAGTTCTAATACCAAGTTCTTGCCTTACAGGCATCACATGCTTCATTGCTGGGTGAAAATTAGGTGCAAACATGAATCCAATATTCGTTTCTTCCATGCATTTTTCTACTTGGCGAGCATCTGTATCTATGTTAACACCAATAGCTTCCAGTATATCAGCACCGCCGCATTTACTTGTAATACTCCTATTTCCATGTTTTGCAATCACCACTCCACAAGAAGCTGCAATTATGGCAGAAATCGTGCTTATATTGAATGTTTTAAGCTTATCTCCTCCAGTTCCACATGTGTCAACTAAAGGCTTAGTTATATTTGGTGAAACAGGTACGCAGACTTTGCGCATAGCTTTTACAAATCCAGTGATTTCTTCAATTGTTTCTCCTTTCATGGAAAGTGAGGTTAAAAAAGAAGCTATTTGAATATCACTGGCATTACCACTAACTATTTGCATCATACATTCATAAGATTCTATTTCACTTAGATCTTCATAAGCTACTACATTTTTTATGCATTTATTTATCATAAAATCACGTAATTTTAAATTTTGGTTGATTCATTAAGTTCCCTGCAGAATTCACCAATTTTTTTAATTATTAAATCTTCATCGTTAAGATTTTCAGTGATTATGTTTAATATGGCACTTGCAACAATTGCACCATCACCACCAGCACCTATAACTTCTTTTACTTGTTCGGGCTTAGAAATACCAAAACCCACACTAATTGGAAGGTTAGTATGGCTTTTTATCCTCTTTATTAGTTCAACAGTGCTTGTTTTAAGTTCAGATCGTGCTCCAGTGATTCCCATCACTGCAACAACATAAAGAAAACCAGAACACATATTATTTATCTTCTGTAACCTTTCGTTGCTTGTAGTTTGGGCCGCCATGAAAATCTGTTGAATATCATGCTTTAGGGCAGCTTTAACAGCATCTTCTGCTTCTTCTGGAGGTAAATCTGCTGCAAGAATTGCATTTACTCCATTTTCATTTGCCATTTTATAAAATTCATCAATACCCATTTTATATATTAAATTATAATAAGTGAGAACTCCTATGGGGATATTGGTAAATTCTCTAACACGTTTTATAAATTCAAAACCACGGGTTGTGGTCATCCCGGCTTCAAGTGCCCTAATATCTGCTAATTGGACTGTAGGTCCATCTGCAACAGGGTCACTGAATGGAAAACCAATTTCCAGTGCATCAGCACCATTATCTACAAAGGTTTTAACTATTTTGAGGGATGTTTCAAAATCAGGGTCACCTGCAACAATAAAAGGGATGAATGCGCCTTCTTTTTTAGCTTTAACTCTCTGGAACATGTCTTCATAACTTTCTATATTCATAATTTCACCCCCATAAGGTCTGCAAGTATGTTAACATCTTTGTCTCCCCTGCCTGAAAGATTTACAACAATAGTTTTTCCTTTATTCTCATTTGCATATTTTTCTGCCATTGCAACAGCATGAGAACTTTCAAGGGCTGGAAGAATGCCTTCATATTCTGAAAGAAGCTTAAATCCCCTAATAGCTTCATCATTTGTGATAGGATAATAATTAGCTCGTCCAGTAGTCTTTAAGAGAGAATGTTCAGGCCCTACACCGGGATAATCCAAACCTGCAGATATGGAATGGGCTTCAGCAATCTGACCATGATCATCCTGGAGAACAAAGGATAAAGAACCATGAAGAACTCCTTCAGTACCTGCTGAAAGGGTTGCACCATGTTTACCACTTAAACCTTCGCCACCGCCTTCAGCACCAATTAACTCAACTTCTCTGTCATCTATAAACTCTGAAAATATTCCAATTGAATTACTTCCACCACCAACACATGCAATTACAGCATCTGGAAGTTCACCTTCTTTTTCAAGGATATCTGATTTTGTTTCTTTCCCAATTACGGTCTGGAAGTGTTTTACCATCATAGGATAAGGATGGGGTCCCATAGAAGACCCGATTAAATAATGGGTATTTTCTACATTTGTAATCCAATCCCTTAGAGCATCATTAATAGCGTCTTTTAAGGTTCTTGAGCCTGTTTTAACAGGTATAACTTTAGCACCAGATAATTCCATCCTAAAAACGTTTAATTTTTGTCTTTCTACGTCTTCAATTCCCATATATACTTCTGTAGGCATCTGGAACAATGAACCAATCACTGCAGTTGCAATTCCATGTTGTCCTGCACCAGTTTCAGCAATTAATCTTTCTTTTCCCATATATTTTGCAAGAAGTCCTTGTCCAAGGGTATTATTTATTTTATGTGCTCCTGTGTGAAGTAAATCCTCTCTTTTAAAGTATATTTTACATCCAAGTTTTTGGGAGAGATTTTTAGCATAATAGAGAGGTGTAGGTCTCCCTGCAAATTCCCTTAAATAATATTCAAGTTCTTCATTGAATTTTTTATCATCTTTGTACTTTAAAAATGATTTTTCAAGTTCTTCAAGGGCAGGAATAAGGAGTTCTGGTACAAATACTCCTCCGTATTTACCGAATTTACCATCTAACATCATGAGATCACCTTACAATTTTTCATAAATTCTTCTATTTTAAGCGTGTTTTTTACTCCAGGACCATCTTCAATTCCTGAATTCACATCAACATAATCAAAAATTTCTTTAATTACTTTTCCTTCCTTTTTAATTCTATCTGTATTCATTCCACCAGCGATAATAAGTTTAATATTTGGATTGCTATTTTTAGCAATTTTTCCTGCCTTCAGGGCAATTTTAAGTGGAATTTGTTTTCCAGTTCCTCCGCTTTTTCCTGAAACTTCAAAATCAAACAATAAATACGGGCAAACTTTTGCTAATTCCTTTATTTCTTCTTTTTTTAAAGAATCAATTTTTTCAGAGATTCCAATAGCCTTAATAATGTTAATTCCATGTATTTTACTTATTTCATCTGCAGATAAGGAGTGTAATTGAACATTGCAGATACCACATTCTTCTGATTTTTCCATGGCTTCTGCAGCGGTTTTTGGTTCAATTACAAGCACTAATTTATTTAAATCATTTATTGAGTCTTTTAATTCCCTTATTTTTTCAATATCAATATACCTTTTGGATCTTTTTATGTTTATAAATCCAATAAAAGCAGGATTAACTTTTTTACAAGTTTGAAGGTCTTTTAGACTCGTAATTCCACAAATTTTAACTTTCATTTTTATCTACCTTCATATTTTTTCCTGCTTTTACTATTTCTTCTACTTTTTTCAGCATATTCGATGATTCCATAATGATTGATCCTACTAAAATAGCATCGACACCGAAACTTGCCAGAAGTTTAACATCTGTGGCATTGTTAACTCCACTTTCAGATACAAGCACTGTATTTTCATCTACGTACTTTGCAAGTTTTCCTGTTCTTTTAAGGTCAATACTAAAATCTTTGAAGCTTCGATTGTTTATTCCGATTATATCTGCACCAGCTTTTTTAGCCATTTCTATTTCTTCTCGGTTCTTACATTCCACTAATGCATCCATTTCAAGATAATGGCATAAATCGATTCCAAATCTGAGATCATTATACAAATCTGCCATTAAAAGCACTGCATTTGCCCCACATGAACGGGCTTCATAAATCTGGTACTCATCAATTATAAAATCCTTTCTAAGAAGTGGTAAATCAGTTATTTTAGATGCAATGCGCAAATTTTTAATACTGCTTTTAAAGAATGACTCTTCAGTTAATACGGAAACTGCACTTGCTCCTCCTTTATCTAATAATGGAACAACATCTTCAACCAGGAGATTGGAGATATTACCTTTAGAAGGAGACGCAGGTTTATATTCACAAATTACAGAGAGGTCATTTTTATTTAAGAGTGCTTTTTTAAAGTCTGCCTTTATTTTTGTCCGCTTGATATTTTCTTTTAATTCAGCTAAAGGCCTGTATTTCATATCTCTTTTTAGAATATTCTTCCGTTCTGCAATTATTTGTGATAATGTTATCATGTTTTGATCTCCAGGAAGTTTTTAATTATTTTAACACCTTCAACAGTGCCTATTGACTCTGGATGAAATTGAAGACCAAAAATAGGACTTTTAACATGTTTTATTCCCATTATAATGCCATCATCTGTTTTTGCTGTGATTTCAATGCATTCTGGAATGCTTTTTTCATCACAGACAAGTGAATGATATCTTGTTGCAATGAGTGAGGTTTCTACTCCTTTAAATATACCATTGTCTGAGTGTTTAATTTGGCTTAATTTACCATGTATAGGATTTGATCTGGTAATTTTACCTCCAAAAGCTGCAAAAATCCCTTGATGTCCCAGACAAACTCCCAAAATAGGAATTTTTCCTTTAAATTCATTTATCACATCCATGCAAATTCCAAAATCTCTTTTTTCCAATGGATTTCCAGGACCAGGAGAAATTATTATTTTATCTGGCTGAATCTGTTTTATTTCTTCAATAGTTATTTCATCATTTCTTTTAACTAGAATGTCCTTTTCAAGTTCTCCCACTAACTGGTACAGGTTATATGTGAAAGAATCATAGTTATCAATTATAAGTATCATCTTTATTTTCCCTCTCTGGATTTTCTACGGCTTGCAAAATCTCTCAAAAATTCTTTGAATTTTTGGAGCGCAAAACCCGAAGGTTTTTGCAAGCTTTGATTTTGATTGTTTGCAAAACTTTCAGTTAGAGAAATGCGTAGCATTTCTATACCACAAAAATCATAGATTTTTGAAGTTTTGCAACCGTAAAAATTCATAGAATTTTTACATGCCCGAAAATTCGGAGAATTTTCGACGGCTTGCAATTTCAAGTGCTCTTATAAGAGCTTGTGCTTTGTTTTCACATTCGAAATACTCATTTTCAGGGACGGAATCATGTACAATTCCGGCCCCGGCCTGTAATTTAGCTTTATTCCCTTTAAAGACAAGTGTTCTAATAGTAATTGCAAAATCGGCATTCCCGTTTAATGAGAAGTAACCTAAAGCGCCAGCATAGGGTCCTCTTGCAATTCCTTCAAGTTCGTTTATTATTTCCATTGCCCTTATTTTAGGGGCGCCGCTTACGGTTCCTGCAGGGAAAATGGAGCCAAATGCATCAACAGCAGTCATATTTTTCCTTAATTTTCCTGTTACGCGGGAAACAATATGTTGAACGTGTGAAAACTTCTTTACTGTCATGTATTCTGGAACCTGGACAGAATCAAACTCACTTACTTTTCCCACGTCATTTCTTGCAAGATCAACAAGCATAAGATGTTCTGCAAGCTCTTTTTCATCATTTAAAAGCTCAATTTCTAATTTTTCATCTTCTACTTTGTCTTTTCCACGTTTTCTGGTCCCTGCAATTGGATATGTTTCTATATTATTATCTTCAACCCTTACAAGCATTTCCGGGCTTGAACCTATTATTTCGTGGTCTTTAAGTTTTAAATGATACATATAAGGTGAGGGGTTCATTTCACGAAGTGTTTTATAAATTGAAAGTTTATCTCCAGTAATTTCATATTCGCTGGCGTTAGAAATAACGCTTTGAAAGATTTCTCCTGATTTTATTTTTTCTTTAGCATTTATAACCATATTTTCAAATGTTTCCTTTGAAAAATTATGCTTTTTGAATTTAAACTCAATATTACCTATTTTGTAGGATTTTTTTGCTATTTCATTAATTTCATTTACTCTGTTTTCTCCAAGAGTGATATATTTACATTTATTTTGCAATCTGTCAAAGATAATAGCATCCAAGAATAAACCAAATTCAAAGTCAGGGTATGGGGAATCTTGAACTTCAATATTTTCAAAATGTTTAACTGCTTCGTAGGAAATGTAGCCTACAAGGCCACCTATGAATCCTTTTTTTAAAATATTTCCAGATATAATCTTTTTTATTTCTTCAAAAGGGTTATCTGTTTCTATTTCTTTTTCAATTCCGTTTTTTTCTATTTTTAAAATATTCCCTTTAGCTTTTAGGATTGCAACGGGCTTGAAACCTAAAACTGATAGTCTTGCAAGTCCACTGTCGCTTTCCATTGATTCAAGGAGAAAAGAGCTTTCTGAATTGTGATAAATACTTTTAAATAGTTCAAAAGGGGAATCAAAGTTTAATTCAATAATTTGTGGTTCGTTTAATTTAATATCGCCAAAAACATTCACTGCCTTTCATATTAGTTCACCATGTTATTTTAGTATAGTAAGTTGTATACTATAAAGTACTATTTAAAGCTTTATAGTACATAAATATACATTAAACAGAAGTCTTAAAATATAATAAACGACATAGCTATCTTTAGATCATATATGTACGCTGATGATAAAATAGGAGATTTCTATGTGGGAAAAAATTAAACATAAATTTGAAAAATACCCTGCCCGTATGAGTGTAGCACGGAAAATAGTGGAATATGGGCTTAAAGTAGGTGAAAATGGAAAGATTTACTGTGGCGAAATCGAAATAAATGATGTGGCTATTGCAAGGGCAACAAATGTAGATAGGAGAAGTATTAAGGCCACTGTAGATATTATACTTCAAGATGAACAGCTTGCAAAGATATTTGGAAATATTACGCCGGCAGGGCCTTTAGTTAAGAATGTTGCAAAGGATCTGGGTTTTGGAATAGTGGAAATAGAGGCTGAAGCTGAAAATCCTGGAATAATTGCAAAAGCAACAGATTTAATATCCAGTAATGGAATAAGCATAAGACAAGTACATGCAGGAGATCCAGAATTTGAGGAGAATCCTCGTCTTATTATCATAACAGAAAAACCACTTGAAGGAAACCTTATAAATGAATTTTTAAAAATTGAAGGTGTAAAAAGGGTTTCTATTTATTAGCAATGATTAAATATATAAATATTAAAAATATAAATTAAAAAAAGTTATTCAATTTAATATAACTCTTAAAATAGCATAATTTGGTGATAAACATGGATGACGTATTATTAACATTAATAGTTTGTTTGGCAGGATTCATTGGAGTATCTTTACTCATATTTGGACTAAACAGAAATGTAGAAATTTAGATATTCTTAAAATTCTTTTTTTAATTATATAAATTATTTTTTCTAAAATTTAATGGTGAATTTTATTTCGTTGCATTTTGTAAACATTTAGCTATCTGCAATTAGATTTTAATATCTTATTAATTATAAATAAATGGTTTAAAACAATAATGTGCTGATTAAAATATATAAAAAGTAAAAAAAAAAAGATTGAAATTTAAAATAAAAAATAGAAGTTAAAAAAATGATGACTTATTTATTATCTTCTTCATCTAATACTTTTAAAAGCTCTTCCCATGCTTCTAATGATTCTTTAGCTTCCTGGTCGCTTAAAACCTCTATAGCATATCCGGAATGAACAAGTACATATCGACCTACGTCAACATCTTCAACTAAATCTAATTTGGCATTCTGTCTGACTCCACCGAAGTCAACAACTGCTACATTATCGTTAATTTCTACTATTTGAGCTGGTGCTGCGATACACATTGAAAATCTCCTCTTTAAGTTTTAAATAGATTAAAATATAAAATATTTTTATAAAAATTTCTAATTTTAATTCAACTCATTTTTTTTAATAATTTTAATATGTGTTCCTTACATATAAAAATATGTTGAGGAGGATTGGTTATGGACATCACAGTTATTGGCGGAGGGCCTGCAGGTAGAACTGCTTCTATTGAAGCAGCAAGCATTGGAGAAAATGTAACTCTAATTGAGGGAAGTGCTATTGGGGGCACATGTCTTAATGAAGGGTGTATGGTTGTTTGTGGATTAAATGATGTTTCAAAATTTTTAAATGATGCAAAAAACTTTGAAAATCTTGGAATAATTAAAAATAATTATGAATTTTCATTTAAAGAAGTCACAAAAGGAGTTAAGAAGACAGTAGGTAAAATAAGCCATGTTCTTGAAACTGAAACTAAAGATGCTGGTGTAAAAATAATAAATGGTGTGGGAAAGCTTAAAGAGGATTATGTTGTTTTAAATAATGAAAACCTCAAATATGATAAATTAATAATAGCAACAGGTGCAAGACCCTTTATTCCAGAAATTGAAGGTGCTGAAAATGGTATTACTTACAAAGACATATTAAATTTAACAGAAATTCCAGAAGAATTAATTATTATTGGAAGTGGAGTAATTGCTGCCGAATATGCAAATATATTTTCTAATATGGGTTCAATAGTCCATGTTTTATGTAGAAATCAATTTTTAAGTATTCTGGATAAGAATATAAAAAAATATGTAACTAAAAATCTCCTTCCAGATGTTAATATCCATGAAAATCTGCAAACCAATAAAATTTACAAAGACCATGTTTCTACAGATAAGGGTGAAATAAATGGTAAAGTTCTCTTTGCAACAGGAATGACACCTAATTCAGAAATAGCAGTAGATATGGTGGATATTAATGAAAAGGGCCATATAATTGTTGATGATGGGATGCAGACAAGTCATGAGAGTATATATGCTGCAGGTGATGTTGCAGGTAAAATTGGAAACACTCCTATTTCAAGGGCAGAGGGAGTTATTGCAGCAAGAAATGCTTGTGGAATCCATTCCAAGATGGAATATACTTATATTCCTCAAGCAATAAATCTTTATTACGATGTTTCATTTGTAAGCTCTAACAATAAAGATGAAGGCGTGGAAGGGTATATCCCAGGATCTGCAGGGCCTGGCTCTTTTTGGAGAGTGCTTGAAGGCATGACAGGGCTTACAAAGATTAATATTAATGAAAATCGAGATATAAATGAATTATATTCAATATCCCCATCATCACGCACCAGCATGGCGTATATATCAAAGTTACTTAAAGAAGGGCAGAATATAGATGATTTTGATGATTTTATTGAAGTTCACCCTTCAACTGATGCTATATACAAGTTAATGAGATTTTTTGCAAGGTTTGAATAAATGCAAATTAGATAAGCTAAAATTTAAAATTTAATTTTTAAGTATAATCAAATAATTCAAAAATAAAAAAAATAAGTAATTTAATCTATTCTTTAGGCGTTTGCATTTTTTTATATAAGAAAAATGCAGCTACAGCTAATATAATTAGTACAACTACTACAATTGCAACAATTCCTAAAATTCCAAGCTTTCCAAGAAAACTGAGACTTATGCCTTTCAATACAGAACCAAGTAACATATTTATCACAAAATCACCTTTTTTTTAAATATATCCTTAAATAGTAGTGTCAAACTTAAATACTTTCTCCATTTAGATATTTTTTACAAAATTCTAAATAACATTATAAATTATATAACTAATTAGTCATAATTCTATTAAAAGAAACATTATAGGTGAAAAAATATGTTAAATTGGAAATCTTTAGGTATAGGAATTATTTTAGCTATTACATTATTTTTTACATTTTTATCATATAATATGGGCTATATAAGTGCATTGAGCTTTTTTATTTCTGCTTTTATTGGAGGTTATTTAGTTGGGGGCAGTACTAAAACTGGGGCAATCCATGGGGTGCTTATAGGCCTTTTTGGTAGCATATTATCTGTTTTAATATTATTGGTATTAGCTAGCTTCTATTCAAACAATGCTGTATCATTATTAAGCATACTCCTTACAATACCTCTATTCTTTATTTATGCAGTTATAGGATCGATTGGAGGAATAATTGGGGCATTAATCAAAAATAGACTTAGTAATGGCCAATAACTCATTAAATTTAACTTTTCCATTTATTTTTAAAAGTTAAAAAAAATATAATTAATTATTTAATATTCTCATAAATTATTTTTGCAATTTTATCAGCAGATTCAAGGACATCTTTTGCATATTGTGAAGCTTTATGTTTTGTTTTATCCATATTTTCCATAAAATTCGCTACATTGTAATGGAGATTATCCAAATCACTTTCAACCATTGCTCCTTCAAATATTTGACTCATATCATGATAACGTCCGTATTTTACACCTAAAAGAGTTATAATTGGTAAATCACAGGCAATAGCTTCATGAAGCATCACACCATCGTCAGTGATAATAACAAAGTCTGCTAATTTGTATAAATCACGTACCCAATCAATATAGCCTAAATACAAAATTCCAGGAGTTTCAAGGTATTCAAGATATTTTTCATCAAGAGGATGCCCAATAACAACTATATTGGCTTTGAGGTTACTATCGCGAAGTTTACAGGCTGCAATGGCCATCTTTTCAAAAAGTGTAGAGCCTGATGATAATAAAATAGTAGGTAATGATGGATTGTACTCATCTGGCATTAATTTCAGTGCATTTTCTTTATTTCCATTGATAATCTCTGTGTTGATAGGCATAAAAGTTTTATACACATTTTCAGAAGTATTTTGATAATTAAATAGGGGAGATTCTGGAAGGGCTATTACAGTAGTGAACTTAGATATTTTTGAGTCAGAAGGGGTTGAAACAACACCTACTGAAGGAATACTTGCAATTTTAGCAGCCATACAACCTACTATGGCTCCACCACCGATTGTTCCAATAACTACATCTGGTTTTACATTTCTGTATAATTTAATTGCATCAAAAATAGCTTTGACAGTTTTAAGTCCGCCCTTTATTAAAGTAGATTTTGTAGCAGCATGTCCTCCTGCTTGAGGAATACTTGTTTCATGCCATTTGATGCCATTTTTTTTAAATAATAAGCCTGCTGATCCATGATTTAGGGCAAATTCACATTCAACACCATATTTAGATAATGATTTGGAAATATTAATGGCAATTGCTGCATCTCCTCCAATACCACGTCCTGTAACCATAAATAATGCCTTCATTTAATCACCATCAATTTAAATGTTTTTTAAATATTAACCATGTTTTTTATTAACTTATTTTCTTTTATTAGACTAATTAATGATATAGATGGAATAACAAAAAAAAATTAATAAATGTTATGGGATGTTATTCGTATAAAACTGCATTGCCTCCTACAGTTACAATCATTGTACTTCCTTTAAGTCCGCCAATGCTTTCATAGTTAATATTAACGCCTAAAACTGCATTTGCACCAATTTCTTTTGCTTCATATTCTAAATTTTTTAATGCTTCATTCCTAACTTTGCTCAAGTCATATAACTTATTGTTGGTTGGTGTCATTTTTTTTAAAATAGAAGATTTTTCTCCATTTTTATCTTCTTTTAAGATAGCTTCTGCAGTTATTAGGCCAAAATGTTTGATTATATTTTTATCTTCAATAACAGGCACAGTAGAAAATAGAAGGTCCATTTTAGGTAGATCAACAGTTTGTTTTTCTTCTTCTATTTCTTTTCCCAATAATCGGGATATAAAATTGCCTATTAAACCCATAACATAGGTTATTGTTCCAATAAAAACTACAAATAGTAAATAATTTACAAGTATAGGAACTGCAGCTTGAATAGTAAGTGCAATACCTCCTAATGTGAATAAATTTAGGACAAGTGGGTCTTTAGGGAAGAACCAACCGTAGATATTGATGATAAGGAATATTAGAAGGGCGCTTATAGCTCCAGTGCTTTTTCCATGTTTCCTTCGGGCAATAAATGATTCACTAAAACCTGCAATTAATGGAGATACTATAAACATTATATTAAACCCAAAAACAACTAAATTAGCATAAACACAAATAACAGCAGATATAAACCCTAATACAGTTCCGATGAGTATTGCAGCGAATCTCCATCGATTATCTACAAAAAAACTTTTTATTGAAGCAAGCAATGTATCTATCTCCATTATCAAACGTTATTCAGTTATTTATTCATATTTTACGGCAGTACCAAACACGGTTACCATGATTGTGTTTCCCATGGTTCCTCCAAGGTTATGGTATCCTATATTAACGCCTAATATTGCATTAGCACCGAATTTTTCTCCTTTTTCTTCCATGCTGTTTATTGCAATATCTCTTGCCTTTTTTATTTCTTCTTCATATGCAGAAGTTCTACCGCCAACAACGTCCCTAACACCAGAAAAGAGGTCTTTATAGACGTTTGCTCCAATAAGAGCTTCTCCGGTTACTAAACCGAAATATTCTGTTATTTTTTTGCCTTCAATATTTGGAGTGTTTAAAATTAGCATTTTATTTCTTCCTTTTGATGTATGGCCAATAATATAATATTTATGGCATATTAATGATTTGGTTTTAAAGAAGAGGTCAAAAAGGAGTGAAATTAGTTTTTTTGAAGATTTAGGAGGAACACAGCTGGAAATTATGAGTATAACTCCATATAAAATAGAAAATAATTTAATAATTAAATTATTTTTTTTATTTAACCATATTGGCTTATCAAAAGCCATTTTAAGGCCTTAATTAAAATACCAATAATAATTCCTGCTAAAAGTCCTGTAGAAAATCTCAGTAGGTTATTGCTTTTTTCTGTAACCAAACTTTTGGGTTAAACCATCTAAAAAAGTTGGAATAATCGCTAATATTCATATTAACATAATTTCAGGATTGTAATTAATAATTACCATGTATGTGTAAATATAATATGAAAAAAAGCCCATATAAATGCCTGTGCATCTTGAACATACTGGCATGTACCATTTACCGATTTAAATGTTCTTCCAGGGGTTCTGTGACATATGTATACTGGCATCAATTTTGGATCTTTTGAGATTTAATTTCCTCCTTAAAATGAATTATAATGGGTTTTTTGTTTATATCTATTTGTTTTATTTTATTCTCTTTCTTTACACAAATTATATTAATAAATTCGGCCCCATTAAAATCTGAAAGTGATAGAATGGAATATGCCATAAAAACATCTAATTTAACTAAAGATTTTGGAGATTTTAGGGCAGTTGATAATTTAAATCTCAATGTTAAAAAAGGAGAAATTTATGGGTTATTAGGGCCAAATGGCGCAGGTAAAACCACTGTAATCAAAACATTATGTGGACTTTTAAGTTGGACTACTGGTGAAGCTTATTTGTTTGGTCATGAGCTTCCTGATAAAAATTTAGCTTCTTCTATAGGTTATATGCCTCAAGAAACAGCACTTTATGTAGGTTTAACTGTGCATCAAAATATTAAATTTTACGGTGATGTATTTGGCATCTCACAAGAAAAGATTGAAGAAAAAGAGAGGGAACTTCTTAAATTTGTGGACTTGTGTGACTGGAAAAATGAACTTGTCCAAAATTTAAGTGGAGGAATGAAACACAGAGCATCACTTGCATGCACATTAATACATAAACCAGAACTTCTTTTTTTAGATGAACCAACTGTAGGTGTCGATCCAGAGCTTAGGGTCTCATTTTGGAAATATTTCAACCAATTAAAGGCCGAAAAAGTTACTATTTTAATTACAACTCATTATATGGATGAAGCAAGGCGATGTGATCGTGTAGGATTCATGAATCACGGAAAACTTATTGCAGAAGGCACACCTCAAGAACTTCTGGATAAAGCAGGTGTGGATTCTCTTGAAGATGCATTTTTAGAACTTTCAAGGCAAGAGGGAACAATATGAAATTTTATAGAGCTCTTGCAGTTACAAAGAGAGTGTTCAGTGATATAAGGAATGATAGGCGTACACTTGCCCTTATTTTTTTGGCACCAATACTTGCAATGTCTGTTTTTGGACTTGCATTCAGCGGGGATGTTGAAAATGTTCATGTAATAGTAGTAAATCATGATAAAGGGTTTACAGCTCCAGGAGGTAATTATACATCACTTTCAGGTGAAATAATATCCAATTTGGATAAGAAAGTGCTTGATATTGAGTATGTGGACAATGAGGAAGTTGCTATAGAACAAGTAAAGAATGGTAAAGCTTACGCTACTATTATTTTCCCTGAAAAATTTACAGAAAATGTATATACCAAAATTAAGAACCCTAATTCTTCAGCAAACACCAGAATTACCATGAAAGCAGATGAAAGTATTGTAAATGTAAAAAATGCAATATATGGTACTGTAACTGATGCTATTACCATAACAATGGATGATAATGGATTTAAATCTCCAATAACTGTTAATTTAAATCCAGTTTATGGGAAGGATGCCCAGTTCATTGATTTCTTTGTTCCGGGAATAATGGCATTTGTAGTATATCTTTTAACCACATTACTCACCCTTATAACTTTTGTTGGAGAAAGAGTGTCGGGTACCTTAGAAAGGCTTTTAGCAACTCCTCTAACTGAAGAAGAAGTTGTGGTAGGATACGGGATTGCTTTTAGTATACTAGGAACAATACAAGCTACAATTCTGTTATTAATAGGTATTCTTGTCTTTAATATAATGATAGTCGGCAATGTGTTATATGCTTTTATTACAATAGCTCTCCTTGCTATTGTGTGCCAGTCTCTTGGAATCCTTCTTTCCAGTCTTGCAAATCGGGTTGAACAAGCAATTCAATTTTTACCATTTGTAGTGCTTCCTGCATTTCTGCTTTCAGGAGTATTTTGGCCAATAGAAGCAATTCCATATTGGTTAAGGCCTTTGTCTTATCTTGTCCCGCCTACTTATGCTGCAGATGCATCAAGGGCTGTGATGCTTAAAGGATGGGGACTGAGCATGATCTGGACAGATATAGCTGCACTGATTCTATTTGCAGCTGTATTTCTAGGGATAGCCATATGGTCCCTAAAGCGAAAAGGTTAGATAATCCCTATTTTTGAAAAGATTTAAATAGATGGCTTTATGAATAAGATTTATGGAAACAAGAACAAGAAGAATAATTGTTTATATATGTGCGGCTTTCCTGGTTGTACTTGGAATTTACAGCATGATCTATATGAAAGATTACTATCAAGGACTTATCTGGACAGTAATAGGGATATTTTTCATAGTTTTAGGCTATTTTAAATTAAAAGGATAATTCCATTAAAAAAAAAGACTATTTTTAACTTTATTTATTTTAATTCTGTTAAAACAAGCTAAAATTCAAAAAAATAAAAAAATGAAAATAAAATGGTTTGAGGAAAATTGTTTATTCCTCATTTTCTAGCTGCAAGTAAAAACCAAAGCAGTCCACCGCCTATTAAAAGCAGTATTATTAATATTACCCACCAATAGGATAATAAACCGCTTAACCCGTTTCCTTGTGTTCCCTCAGGTGTAGTTCCATATGAATTGGGAGTAGTGTTATTTGTTGTTGGGGCAGGTGTAGTTGTTGGGTCTGTGTTTCCTGTAGTTCCTGTATTTCTGCCTGTTTTTGCTGCATTTACTGTTATAGGTAATGGTTTTATTGTAATGGGAGCAGTTACTGTAGCTAGTGGATTAGCAATATCTGCTACTGAAGCTGTTGTAATAATTGGACTGGATATTGGGCCGCCGTTTGCTGTGAAAGTAGCTGTAGCAGTACCATATTTCAGTTTAGACTGACCAATACTTCCCCAGGTAGTAGCGAAAGTTACTGGTATTCCAGAAGGATACTTAGCAAACTCGCTGTTATGAATAATACCATTTGAATCTGCGTATAAATCTGCAGTAACCTGAGAAGTCATAGTATTAAATATTTCTGTGGGATTAGCAGTTATGGAAAGTTTGAGCCATGGATCAGCATCCACATTCCCAAAAATAAGGTTAATAACCGTTTTTGGATCTGTATTAGAACCCCACCAGTTATACTCAGCATTCACCAAACCAATGGGACTGTAAATAGAACTACCTGTAGTTGCTGTGTTTCCTACAATCCTGCTGAAATGAATCTCACAATTACTACCATCATTGTTGATAGCACCACCGTTAGTAGTTGCTGTGTTTCCTGTGAAGGTACAGCCAGTCATAGTGTTTGTAGCAGAAGCAATACTACCCACGTAAGTAATAATTGAGTTTTGGTTGTTGATAGCACCACCGTTAGTAGTTGCTGTGTTTCCTGTGAATGTACAGCCAGTCATAGTGTTTGTAGCAGAAGCACTACTACCTACGAAAGCACCAATTGAGTTTTGGTTGTTGATAGCACCACCATTAGCAGTTGCTGTGTTTCCTGTGAATGTACAGCCAGTCATAGTGTTTGTAGCAGAAGCACTACTACCTATGAAAGCGATAACTGAGTATTGATTGTTGATAGCACCACCATTGGTTGCCGTGTTACCAATGAAAGCACAGTTATTTAGATTTAATGTCCCCTGATTGTTGATAGCACCACCGTTACCTGCGGTATTTCCGTTTTTTAATGTTAAATCGGATATGGTTACTGTGCACCCTGAATTTATTGTGAATATTCTGTCATGACCTCCAGCATCGATTATGGTCTGGTCTTGGCCTACACCTTTGATATTCACATTTTTACTGATTGTAATCCCATAATCTGTGTGTGTAGGGTCTGTATTGGTGTTGAAAGTCTCTGGGGCAAGAATTACAGTATCTGTACTTGTAGTACTTGCATGTGCAATCCCGAAACTAATAGTTTTATAAGGATTATCTATGGTCCCTGCTCCTGTATCATCACTTCCAGTACCATTAACATAAATATCAGTTGCTGAAACAGCACCAATGAGTAAACTAACTGAAATAATAACAAATAAGAGTAAAATTAATGTTTTTCCTAATTTTTTGTTCAATTTTTCACCTCCTTTATGCCCTATAATATGCTAATATATCATCTTTATTTTATTTTAATATAAAAAATTATTGTTAGGTTTCGTGACGTTTTTCATGAGTATAAGTAAATTGTCAATGTTAATAAACGAATATTGGGGAGAATCAAATAAAATCAAGCAAAAATAGGGTAATTTAGATAAAAAAATATTTTCAAATGTTATAAAAAAATTTTGAGCTAATTTTCAGCATAGGGGTTATAAAAAAGCCTTCTAAACCCTAAAACTTTAAATATATTTCTTTTTACAACTATATCACGTTTTCCTATTAATATGCGGCGCAATAAATCCCCAAGGCCGCCTCCAGTTAAAACATCCATTACATAATCAAAATAATGAGGATTTTCAATTCCAAGCTTCTTTTCAAGGAATATCTTAAGAGTTCCACGCCTGATAAATGCTATAACTAATACGGTAATGAGAAATAGGGCTAAAGTAACAAAAAAACTGCCATAAATGTATCCAATACCATAATACATTCCTAAAGCGCCACCTAAAATAGCATAAGCGATTCCAAGACCCACTGCAAATGAATGATTCCCTACCTCGCCCATCATAACTTTTCCTTTATAATCCAGGGGAGCATATCCTATACACGCTGCCAAAATGATTAAAGGAACAATTAATCCGTTAAAACCAGCTAAAATCATGGAAACGATTACAATAAAACACATGGTGATTATTGTTGAGCAGGCAGCACCTGGCTGCATATCTGCAATGTTTAAGGGCTGGATCATAAGCCCGATAAGGATGGATACAGGCCCTAAATAATAATAACCAACAGCAATCACAAGAAGCATCCCTATACCTCTTGAAATCTGTCCAATTTCAATGGAAATATTTTTAATTTTTTTTCTACCAATAATATCATCAAATAATGCAAAAATACCAATAATAGCGATTAAATAATTATAAGGGATCGGTAAAAAGATTACCATGGCTATAAATGGTGCAATTCCAACGGCACGTGGAGTGCCACCTCTAATTGTTGTATACAAACTTCCGCCGGATTTCTGGATGATCCATTTTAAAAGCAATGTTAAAACAGCAGATATTAAAAATGTAAAAATGATTTCTGTATACATTAATTCACCTATTAATAAAATAGAAAAAAATAGTATATTAAATTTGTTAAATTTACCGTACTATTTTCATAATTTATCTAAAACCTCAATAAATTGACTGGCATCAGAATATTTCCTTTCATATGAATCATCCTTATAGGTTTCATATACTATGGCATGAATTCCTTTCCTGGCAAGTGGTTTTGTAACATATAATGGGCTTGATCCACCTGGAGAATACATATTTAAAAATGGAATCTTCTTGGTAATATTATTCACATAATCTATAGTTTCATCATCTTTGGATACAGGATATATGAATCGAGAGTATTTATAACCGATTTCCTTCCCTAAATCTTCATGGATATCTACAACAAGTTGAGGTTTGGCATTTATAACATCAGGCACCACTATTTCATTGGCGATCAATTGACCATTCATCCTACCAATGGTGAAATGCAAAGGACTTTTGGTTACATGAATCTTGTAAAGAATGAATTTTTTAGATAATGTATTTGATTTATCTTTAAGTACGGCTTCGGTAGCATTATGGAACTCAGATTCACGGGGATGGACTCCTGTTATTAATATAACAGTTTCTTTAGAGTTTTGATTTCCATAAACTACTTTTTCAGCCCATCCGTAACTTTTATTTCCTAGATTCACTGCTGAACTTTTACTTTCTAAAGGATTAGCGTTCATGGCAGTATTCCAACTAATTCCAATGATTGAAAAAGTTAAAATTAGAAATATAGCAGATATAATAATGATATTTGTTTTTTCTATTTGTATTCCTCCGAAAATATTGAAAATACTGTCTATTAAATGCTGAAAATGATTTTTGGGTATGTTAATTCACTAAAAAAAAAATAAAAGAAGGTATGAAATTTTTTAATTGATCATAGCTGGTCTAATGCAGTAACAAATTGACTGGCATCAGAATATTTGGTAGCGTATGAATCAAATTTATATGTTTCATAGACCAATGTAGGAATTCCTCCTTTGGCTAGTGGATTTGTAACGTATTTGGGGCTTGTACCTTTTGGTGAATACATTGCCAAAAATGGCATTTTTGAAATGATTACATTGGCATAGTTTCTTGTTATCCAAGTTTTTGATATTGGATCTAAGAATTTAGCATATTTATACCCACTTTTTTTTCCCATGTTTTCATGTATGTCTACAGCAATTTTAGGACGGATTGCTTTTACATCCCGAACAACAAACTTGTTTGCAAGTAACTGTCCGTACATCCTGCCCCTATTGTAGTTCCACGGGCTTTTTGTTACATGAACTCTGTAAACCACGTATCTTTTTGATAAACTGCTTGATTTATCACTTACCGCGGCTGCAATAGCATCATGGAACCCGTATTCACGGGGATGGACTCCCGTTATTAATACAACAGTTTCTGCAGCGTTAGGATTTCCATAGACACTTTTTTCAACCCAACCATATTTGGTTCCACCAATGCTAGATCCTGCAAAACTCACATCAACAATGGAAATTACAAATAATAAACAAATGAGAACTCCAATTATTTTCCGCATTTTCCGCCTCCCATATTATAATAAAGAATGATTTTTAATTCTTAATAAATAAATTTTGCTTTTTTTTTGAATTTAAAATAATTATTTCAGACCATACCTTAAAAGTGCTGCAATCCCTCCAAGAGATTTTAATTGTTTCCCACCTTCATGTTCACTGCTTATAACCATCACTTTACCGCCAGTATTTTCTACAAGGTTCATAATTCCTTCAACATCATCTTCACGTACCATTTCATCTAAAACAAGTAACATTTCTGCAGCACCAGCATTAGAAGCATCCATAACTTCTTTTTTTCCATATGTAACTAAATTTGATGATTTTCCAATTTCCTCTAAAACTTTATTAATAAACCTCATTTCTTGAGCTATACGATTTTCAGCAGCCATCTCCTCAATAGTGCCCTTCCTAAGGACTTCCTGTATTCCTACTCGTCCGCCAGTTCCTGTACTCTCAACTCCTGAAATTTTGGCAAGTTCCGGGTATTTACCACCTAAAAAATTGTAAAATTCGCCCTTAGTAAATCCTGGGCCTGCTATAACAATCCCTTGAATGTCTTTAAATCCAGAAAGTGCTTTTGCAACTTCGTCAAAGAAATTAGCTATATTTTTTCCTCTATCCTTTTGGATAATCCGTTTTCCAGATATTCCGCCTATGATGGGACCATAATAATCTATTCCATACTGTTTGATAATTCCTAAATCTGCTACATCATCTTCAATTGCAACAATAATTGCCGATGGTTTTTTAGATGAATCTACAGCATTTTTAACCCTTTTTATAGCCCATCTTGACCATTTTTCCTTGGTGATCTTTATTGAATAATTTAATTTTAAATCAAGTGTGTGATGAGATCCAAGGGGGACTAAATCTTCAGGCCCATGTTCTATTATGCCAGTGGCTCTTAATTTTCCTGTGTATTTATGGAAATTTATACTTTCAACAAGTATTCCCATAAAAAATGTTTTTTTAATTCCCCTATCACTTCTTAAACGTTCCCCTGTGGAATCTTGGATTCTACGGGTTGTTCTGGATGATATTAAATCGCCAGTTTCTATTATATGTGATAAATGCCACAAATCGTCTAATGTTTCTGGAACAAGTTCAATTACTCCTTTTTTTGTATCTTGATGAACAATGCGCATATTATCACCGCTGAATTTATAATTATAATAATTGTTTACTAATTAAATCTTGAAAACTTTTCAATTCTTAGGTTTTTAATTTATTAATTTAGGTGGAGGATGTTTTGTTGTATTTAGATAATGATTATGTCATTTTCAATTAAATATTTTCTTATTAAATTTTTTAGGGTTCATAATCTTTTTTACATAGTTTATTAATCATTGATAATCCAGTATGAAACCTTTATATATATGATTATAATAAACAAAGTTCAGGAGGTAATAATTTGACTAAAGAATTAGAAAACAAAATAAAAAGCACAATGAAAGATGTAAAAGCATGGCAAAGAGTACCAACGTCTGTAAATGGGGTTTATATTGTCAAAGCTCCGGGGAATACAGATAATGATACATTAATGATAGAAATAAATCCATTGAACGATAGAGGTACTTCTATGAAACGGAAAGGTTTATTTTTAAAAAGTTCTTTAGAATTTGAAGGTTTTGAGGAAGTTTTTAAAAGTGAAAATGTGATGGTGCTTTTGAACACCATTGAAAATATTAATGGAGGGTCAAAAAAGGAAGAAATTAAAGCAATAGAACTATAGAATAATATTAATCAAATATGGGACGAATTTAAACAATATTTTTATTTTATTTCTTTTTAATTAGAACTGTTTTTTAAATTAAATCCTCTGGCATTTTGCTTGTTAACTTATTGTGTATTTATTCTTTAAAAGCAATTAGGTTAATTTTCAAAATAAAGTTAAAATAAATTGATTGAAATATAATATTAAATTATAATAAAAAGAAAATCTAATTAATATATAAAAAAGGTGGAGATTTTTCATTGAAAGTAACAGTAATTGGTGGAACAAGAGGATTAGGCAAATGGATAGCCCAATTTTTGAAGGATAAAGGTTTCAGTGTAGTTATAACTGGAAGAGATGAAATAGCTGGAGAAAAAATATCTAAAAAACTTGGGGTCAAATACACTTCAAATAATGCTGAAGCTGTATCTAACGCTGATATCGTTATTTTAGCAGTTCCTATTGATGCTGTATCAAGTGTAATTCCAAAAATTGCTCCTTTTTTAAAAAGAGGTTCTCTTTTTATGGATGTTACTTCAGTTAAGGAAAAACCTGCTGAGATCATGAAAAAACATGTTTCAGAGGGTATTGAGATAATTCCTACACACCCCTTATTTGGGCCACGAATCAGGTCATTGGATGGTCAGGTTGTAGTTTTAACTCCTGAAAATAGGGGTGAATGGTACAAAAAAGTCTTTAAATTTCTTGAAAATGAAAATGCAAGAGTATTAGTTACTACGCCTCAAAATCATGATAAAATGATGAGTATAGTTCAGGGATTAACTCATTTTGCATACATAGGTATTGCAGCAACTATTGAACGGCTTAAAATAGATGTTAAAGAATCCCGGAAATTTGAAAGTCCAATTTATGGTTTGATGGTGGATATGATAGCACGTATAGTTGCACAAAATCCTTATCTTTACTACTCGATACAGACTCAAAACAGATATGTTAAAGAAACTCATGAAACATTTATATCTGTTTACAATGAGTTAAATGACATGATTTTAAGAGAAGATGAAGCAGGATTTGTTCATGTTATGGGAACTGCTGCTAAACACCTCGATGATTTAGAAGCAGCTCTTGGAAGGTCTGATAAGGCAATATCTGCTTTAACAGAAGAAATTAGGATTCTAAAAAATTCTATAGGGAATGAAGTTGGATTAAAACATATTTATTCTGATAATATCCATGTTGGTGTCTTAAAAAAAGTATCTTCTGATTTTATTGTCTTAAATGAGAATAATAAGAAAGTAAACTTAAAATTATCAAATGTAGAAGTCATGGATGATAATGAACTTATTAAATGGAAAACTGAGAATCTTCCAAGGAAATCTTATGATATTTCGGCTGTTTTTCCAGAAAACTGCGATCCTGATATAATTGTAGAGACTATGGGAAATTTAAAGGATGTAGTTGATGTATCAATTGCTGATAAATATCAGGGAAATCAAATTGCACCGGGAAATATAAGTATCACCTTTAAATTTGAAGTTATAAATCCTGATGCTAGATTTGAGGTTGAAAATCTTTTGAAAGGTTTTGGATCGAAGATTCGTTAAAATATATTTAATTACACTTGTTCATGGGTTTGATTAATCTGTGACACTCTTTTATGTCTAATTTTGATGAACTACCGTTAAATTTATAATATTTTAAGATAATATTATATATCGTAGTTATTTAATATGGTATATATGTATAAAAACAAAAGCTTTATATATTAGAATATATCAAATATTATAGTAACTCGAGTTAACTAAAACATTATTTGAATTTAAAATTAATTTTAACAGATATAACTCATTATAACTAAATAAAAGGGGGATTATTATGGCAAATAAAGAAATGAAACTAAAAGTCGCAGAAGCATTCTCACAAGCAGATGTAGGAGTCTCTGTTGCCAGAATTGATCCAGCATGTATGGAAAAATTGGATCTTCTTGATGGAGACACAATAGAAATTGAAGGGAATAAAATAACTTCAGCTACAGTGGTATCATCTCAATCAGATATTGGCTTAGGGATTATAAGAATTGATGGATACATAAGGAAAAATACTGGGGCTTCAATAGGAGAAGAAGTAACAGTAAGACATGCAGATGTTAAAGAAGCTCAAAAAGTAGTCTTAGCACCAGTTGATCAACAAATAATGGTTCAAGGAGATGTAAGAGGAGCTTTTGCAGGTAGAGTTCTATCTAAAGGAGACTTAATCATATCTGGTTTTAGAAAACCAACAACTTCAATGAGAGGAAGCCTTTTCGATGAATTTTTCCAAGATATGTCCCCAATGGGCGAAATTAAACTTGCAGTTGTATCAACAAAGCCCACAGGAATAGTTAAAGTCATACAAACCACTGAAGTTGAAATACAACAAAATCCTGTGGATATTTCCAAATTAGAAGGCATAAAAAACATTGTGGATGTAACCTATGAAGATATAGGTGGGCTTAAAGAAGAAGTTAAAAAAGTAAGAGAAATGATAGAAATTCCTCTTAAAAGACCAGAACTCTTTGAAAGACTGGGAATAGCACCACCTAAAGGAGTGTTAATGCACGGACCACCAGGTACAGGTAAAACATTACTTGCAAAGGCAGTTGCAAATGAAAGTGATGCTCATTTCATTACAATCAATGGGCCTGAAATCATGAGTAAATATGTAGGTGGTTCTGAAGAAAGATTAAGAGAAATATTTGAAGAAGCAGAAGAAAATGCCCCGTCAATAGTATTTATTGATGAAATAGATGCTATTTCACCAAAAAGGGAAGAAGTAACTGGAGAAGTAGAACGAAGAACAGTAGCACAACTTTTAACTCTTATGGATGGCCTTAAATCCAGAGGACAGGTAGTGGTAATAGGTGCAACTAACAGACCTGATGCCCTTGACACTGCAATTAGAAGACCTGGAAGATTCGACAGAGAAATTGAGATAGGAGTTCCAGATAAGGATGGAAGAAAAGAAGTACTCCAGATACACACCAGGGGAATGCCATTAGAAGAAAATGTGGATTTAGATGAAATTGCCGATGTTACACACGGATTTGTAGGTGCAGATATAGAATCTTTAGCTAAAGAAGCTGCAATGAGAGTTTTAAGAAGAATACTTCCTGAAATAAAATCCGATGAAGAAGAAATTCCTAAAGAAGTTCTTCAAAAAATAATTGTAAAAAAAGCAGATTTCAAAGAAGCATTAAAAGAAATTCAACCTTCAGCACTTCGTGAAGTTATTGTACAGGTTCCTGATATTAAATGGGAGGATATAGGTGGGCTTGAGAGTGCTAAACAAGAATTAAGTGAAGCAATCGAATGGCCGCTTAAATATCCAGAAAATTTCGAGAAATTTGGTGTAAATCCACCTAAAGGAGTCTTGATTTATGGTCCGCCGGGCACTGGTAAAACATTACTTGCAAAGGCTGTTGCTAATGAAAGTGATGCTAACTTTATTGCAGTTAAAGGCCCTGAACTTCTATCAAAATGGGTTGGTGAATCTGAAAAAGGTGTAAGAGAAGTTTTTAGAAAAGCAAGACAAACAGCACCTACAGTAATCTTTTTTGATGAAATTGATTCAATTGCATCTACAAGAGGTGGAAACACTGATTCTGGAGTTACTCAAAGAGTTGTAAACCAGCTTTTAACAGAAATTGATGGGATGGAAGAACTACAGGATGTAGCAGTTATTGCAGCTACAAACAGGGTAGATATACTAGATCCCGCTTTAGTACGGCCTGGAAGATTTGACAGACACATCAAAGTGGAAGATCCTGATGAAAATGCAAGATTTGAAATATTTAAGGTTCACACCAAAAACATGCCTCTTGCTGAGGATGTTAATCTAAAATATCTTGCTAAAAACGCAAGCGGATATTCTGGAGCAGATATAGAAGCAGTATGCCGTGAATCAGTGATGTTAACACTCAGGGAAGATATGGAAGCAGATCATGTGAAAATGAAATTCTTTAGGGAAGCAATGAAGAAAGTTAAGGCAGAAGAAAAAGAAGTGGAGTTAATACAGTACCACTAATTGGAATTTAGGGAAGTTAAAGTATAACTTTCCTTACTTTTATTTTATTTTTTTAATTAAAATTGTAATTGATTAGAATAAGAAAATTTATTAAATATTTACCTAAAATAGATTATTTATAGTTTAAAAAAAGTTTAGGGAGTTATTTATCTTCTTTTTTTACTTTAGTGTATTTTGGGGAGGAATATGTCTCTAAAGCTTCACGTTTAATATACTTTCTTAGATCTTCAACCTGCAGAATATAATCATCGATTATTTCAATAATTTCTTCATAAGGCCTGAGTTGCCTGGCACGTTCTGATAATAATTTTTTACGTTTTTCTGTATGGCTTAACTCTTTTCCAATACTTATTATACCTAAAATTTTAGGTTTTTCAATTATTGACTCGTTCAGATACAAATTTCTAAGAGATCTAATATCTTTAGTTATTTCACGTCTTAATTTTAAAATATCGCTTTCAAGACGCTGTAATTTAACTAATGTGGATCTAGCCTCAAAATCTGAAGATAAATTTAATTCAGATTCATCAATATACATTTCCTGAAGTTTTTCATAGTACTCTTCAGGACTTATTATTAAAAATTCATCTTCTTCCATATCTACTGATTATGAAGAATCATTATATATAGATATCGGTGGATTATTATTTTTAATAAAAAAGGATTTATTGTTCATCATATCTTTAACAATGTGCTTAGAAGCCTTTTTTAATCTAAAATTAGAAAATACAAGTTTCAATGTAAAATCCATAATAAAGTTTTACAATATAAAATGAAAATGATATAATTAGGCTTTTTAATGATTATTATCCCTTTTTTTAATGTTTGGATTGTATATAAAAATACCAATCAGACTAAACTTAAATATAATTAACCATATAATTAGGTGAGAAACTGTTAAGTAAAAATAAATGATTTTAAGCTATTTTAATAAAAAAAGATTTTATCAGGTGAAATAATGAGTAATGTAAAGGATATGTCGCTTGCGCCAGAAGGAAAGAAAAAAATAGAATGGGTACAAAGACACATGCCGGTTTTAGAGCATATAAAAGCAGAATATGAAAAAGAAAAACCATTCAAAGGAATAACAATAGGTTCATGTTTACATCTTGAACCAAAAACCATAAACCTTGGATTAACACTCCTTGCAGGCGGTGCAGAGGTTGCAATGACTGGATGCAATCCTCTTTCAACGCAAGACGATGCCACAGCAGCAGGAGCAGCAATGGGCCTTAAAATGTATGGTTGGAGAGAAGAAACCACAGAAGAATACTATGAAACCATTCATAAGGTGCTTGATCACAAACCTGATATTTTAATAGATGATGGCGCGGACATGATATTTTTAGTGCATAAAGAAAGACCAGAACTAATAGAAAGTATAATGGGTGCATGCGAAGAAACAACAACTGGAATTCACAGACTAAAGGCAATGGCCGAAGACAAAGCACTAAAATTCCCTGTAATAGCAGTAAACGATGCATACACTAAATATTTATTTGACAACAGATATGGGACAGGCCAATCAACATTTGACTCTATAATGGGCTCAACCAACATCTTAATCGCCGGAAAAACAGTAGTTGTTTGCGGATATGGCTGGTGCGGCCGTGGGGTTGCAATGAGGGCAGATGGTCTCGGTGCAAATGTTATTGTAACTGAAATCGATCCAATAAGAGCATTAGAAGCTAAAATGGACGGATATAGGGTTATGAAGATGGAAGAGGCTGTTAAACATGCTGATCTTCTTTTAACTGTAACTGGAAACATAGATGTGGTTAAAGGGGATCATTTCAAAAATATGAAAGATGGATGCATACTTGCAAATTCAGGCCACTTCAATGTGGAGATAAACAAAAATGACCTCCTAAAAATGGCAGTTAAACATGAACAGATTAAAGCAGATATTGAAGGCTTTGTAATGGAAGATGGAAGAACATTATACTTACTTGCAGATGGAAGACTTGTTAATCTTGCAGGCGAGCGTGGACAGGGTCATCCGGCAGAAATTATGGATATGAGTTTTGCTGTACAGGCTTTATCAGCTAAACATTTACTTTCAAGTAAATTGGAGAATCAAGTTTATAAGGCTCCAGATAAAATTGATGATATTGTGGCAAGACTTAAATTAAAAGCAATGCATATTGAGATTGATGAATTAACCCCAAGACAAATCGAATACACTGAAAATTGGGAAGAAGGAACCTAAAAACATTCCATATTCTCTTTTTAACTTAATTTTTATTTTTTTTAATTTAAACAGGTTTTTTCGATGGTTTACAAAAAAGTAATAGATAAAGGAGAAAAGCCTAAACGTCTTTTTATTGGAGGAGTACATGGACATGAAGGGCTAACAACCATAAAAGCATTATCACAAATTTCTGATGTTGACGTTAAAAATGGAAATCTTACAATTTACAATTTTGATGAAAGTCATTATATTAGCACTCTTGACAGGCATTACTACAACTTGGATATGGGTAAAAAGATTGTATCCATAATTAGAGATTTAAAACCTGAAATGTATGTGGAATTGCACTGTTATAACTCCAACAGTTTTGAAAGATTAACAGATACAAACAGAAAGGAACATACAGGAGTTCCACCTTTGATACACCTTGAAAAAGGCGTTTTAATAGGTTCAATATCTCCATATATCCGCACATCTCTTTTTGATGAATGGGATGTTTGTATAACTCTTGAAATTCCATGTAAACCCTCAAAAGAATCTATGGATGTTTATTTGAATGTGATGAGGGCTGTTGCAACTTCAAAGGATAAGTATGAGTTACTGGATAATTTAAGGGTTGATTATTCTGATCAGGTTGATACTGCAGCTAAGTATGCTGTGGAATTGTATTGGGATGGATATCCTCCATTATAACTCAAATTTAGTAGAATTATAAGTATCTAAAACTTTTGTTCTGATTCCCATTTTTCAATGCAATCTTCAATACTTAAACAAACTTCTCCTTCCACGATTTCCTGTTCCAGTTTGGTTTTTCTGATGGAATCTCTTAAAGACCCATGCATATTGGCTGCTTTAATTTTAATACATCGACGTTTTAATTCATCGTTAAGTTCTTCCAGCATTTTAATTCCAGAGTAATCAATGAAAGCTGAAGCTTCAAAATCCAGAACAAACAATTTAGTATCTTTATATTTTTTATCTACCAGATCTATAATGGTATTTTTTACACTATCTGTGTTTAGGAATATCTGAGAGCCATCAACCCGGACAATTAGTGTATGGGAGATTATTTCACTTTCAGGGTGGCGTCTTATGTCTAAAAACTGGTCAGTGCCAGGAATACGCCCCAATATGGCGATATCTGGATTGTACATGTTTTTAATTAGCCCCATGATGGATAGTATCACTCCTATAACGATTCCTTCCAATGCACCAAAAAATAACACTGATAATAATGTTACGATGGCAATGGAGAATTCTATCCTGCTGAATTTATAGATAGAACGAAAATGAGGGATGTCAACAAGGGCTTTTATAACAAACAATACGATAGCTGCCAGTATGGTCTCTGGTAAGTTGTAGAAGATGCCTGTGAAAAATAAAAGGACTAATAGAATAAGTAATGCTGATATTCCTCCTGCTAACTGTGTTTTAGCTCCACTTTCGTCATTTACTGCTGTACGTGATAGGCTTCCTCCAATGGGCAGCCCTTGGAAAAGTCCCACGGCCACATTAGATGCTCCTAAAGCCAGCAATTCCTGGTTTCCATCAATTTTATATCTGTATTTGGCAGCATATTCTTCAGCAAATAAATATCCTTCAATGTAGCTAACCAGAAAAACAGTGGCCGCCAGGGTAACTAACACATTAACATCTATTAAGCTGGGATCGGGAATAATCAGGCCAGGTAATCCTTGGGGGATGTAACCAACTAATTTAACACCTAAAGAAGCCAGATTGGTTAAAGTAATAAGTATTATTGATCCTATAACTAGAAACAATGTATTAGGGAGTTTAGGGAACTTTTTAGTGGCTACATATAAGAAAATAATCCCACCTATGCCTATGATCAGGGTGTAGAGATTTGTCTGATCAATATGCATTAAAAGATAATAAATACGCTCGAAGAAATTTCCTGAAGAGCCAGGTATTCCAAATAGTTTAGGGAGCTGTCCAGAAGCAATAAATAAGGCAATACCTGCTAAAAAACCAGTTAAGACAGTTTTAGAAATAAATTTAACTATGAATCCCAACCTTAAAGTCCAGGAAATCAGGGCCAGGGCACCCGCTGCCACTGCAATCAATGAGGCCATCATGAGATATTGGCCAGCACCTGTAATCGCCAAAGAGCCCAGAGTAGCACCAACCAGTATGGAAAGGGTGGAAGTAGGCCCAATTGATAGATGACGGGATGATCCAAGAACCATATAAACTAACAAAGCAACCATGGCGGAATAAAGGCCCACTTCGGGCGGTAAATTTGCCAGAGAAACAAAAGCAATGACTTCAGGAATGGTAAATGCGCCTACGGTAATTCCTGCTATTATATCTGGCCGCAGCCAGTCTTTATTGTAGGATCGAGCCCATTTGGTTATTGGAAAGTATGATGAAAGGTTTTTCATAATATTTGATCCATAATATGATTATAGTACTTTAAAAGTTCCAGATAACATTAGATTTGGCCTTTTTCATATATGAATTTTATTTAAAACAAACCACTTTTCTTTAATTTTTCTGCTATTTATTGTGCTAGTTTATCCATCTTTTCTTTAATTAATTACTAGAAAATGAATTAATTTTATTTTGGTAAAAAAAATTTGATTAAAAATTTAATCAAATAAATACATTTTAACTATTTTATATCATCTAAATTTTATCTTTTATTTTCCCTTTAACTTCTTTACCTTTTCCTTTTATTTTCCCTTCAGCTTCTTTAGCTTTTCCTTTAATTTCTCCTTCCATCTCTTTAGCCTTTCCTTTTATTTTTCCTTCCATTTCCTTAGCTTTTCCTTTAATCTCACCAGTTTTTTCTCCCATAAAATCCCTCCATTGAATTATTTTACAATTGTTTAGTTAATATTAATTTTATGTACTTCTTTTTCTATTTTAGGTAGTTTAATGGTTAAAACGGAGTCTTTAAAATCAGCTGATGCCTCTTTGACCTTTATTTCTGATGGAAGTTTTAGTGTTCTTTTTGTTTCACCGTAACTCCTCTCTTTTTGGATATAATTGATGTCTTGACCTTCACTTTCCTCTTCGAACTTTGCCATGATATCTATACTTTCCCCTGCAATTCCAATGTCTATGTCTTCCTTTGTCACACCAGGAAGGTCTATTTTTAGTATTATGCTATCATTGGTTTCAATAACGTCTGCTAGTGGTTTTTGAGGTGTTGTATAATCTGATAGAGTTTTTCCAACTTCTACTTGCTTTACTTTAATAGTATTCATTATTTCATTCAACAATTTCTCTGCCTGTGTCTTCCTTTTTCCAACTTCTTCTTGCATATCATCTGTTTTGTCCATGACATCTTCTTTCATTTCATTTACTCTATCACTAACATCATCTGTTTTATCAGAGGCACTTGATTTAATGTCACTCATCTTATCTTTCACATCTTCTTGCATATCATCTGTTTTGTCCATGACATCTTCTTTCATTTCATTTACTCTATCACTAACATCATCTTTTTTATCAGATACACTAGACTTGATACCGCCCATCGTATCTTTTACTTTTTCTTGCATATTGTCTGTTTTGTCCATGGCATCGTCCTTCATTTCATTTATCCTATCACTAACATCATCTTTTTTATCAGATACACTGGACTTAATGTCATCCACTTTCTTTTTCACATCTTTTTTATCTACCATCATATCCCCTCTAACTTTTTTTATTTGATAAAAAAAAATAATAAATTAAATTTTCAAACTGCAAATGGTTATTCGGTCTTGAAAACTATGCCTTTAATTAGAACTTTATCGCCAATAGTTTCAATCATTTCATAGGGCACTATTTTTTTATCACCTAAGCCAATTTTTGCCGATATTCCTGCTTCTTTTAAAATAATAGATTTTACAGTGTTGGTTTCAAAATCCCAATCTACATCGTTTACTAATCCCACTTGGTCTCCAGATTCGTCTATAACATCTTTCCCAATCAATTCATCCGATATTTTCATTTTTTTACACTCTCCAACGAATTAATCTCCAATTAAATTTTATAATTGAGTTCTATTTCACCTATAATATCATATGTTCATAGTTACTGTTAAAACCTTTTATTTATGTTGATAGTTATTATTAAATATTTCTATATTTACATATAAAAAAAGATATTTTGCTGCATGAGGAATGATAATCAATTAATTAAAAAATAATGTTTTTTATGAATTTTTTGTATTTAATCACTTTTTACAAGTTTTATTATGAGTCGATGGAAATCTTCATCGTCCATTTCTAAAGTTACTTCATCTCCAACGTGTATATCTACAGCCTTAACCCACTTGGATGGGAGTATGACGTGGTATTTGCCGTTACAATATACTAGTGTGCGTTTTTTCATCTTTTTTCACCATCCTACGAATCAATCGCCAATTTAAAAATAAAAATATATGAATTAAAAATATTAAAAAAAAGATTTTAATGAATTATTTGGGCAACTAAGTGGCCCGGTATTTTAAGGTATTATAAACCTATTTATCATATTTTTCAAGATATTCTGCAATAGCTATCCTTATATGATGGCTGATGGGACTTCCGCCTTTACGCTTAGCATATTCTTTCAAGTGTTCTAATTGTTTTTTATCCAGTTTTAAACCTACAGCTATTTTTTTTGACATAAATAATCAACTCTATTTCATAATTAACATTTTGTGTATTATTATGTACTCATAGCGTATATAATGAGTTACAAGGTTATACAAAATATAGCTTTTATAAACATATAGGTTTATTCAAGATTGGATAATAAACTACTATTTAAGGAATCCTCATTTTAATACACATACTATGTTATATTCACTTGATCGATAAATTCGCAGTAATAAACCACCAACAACAGCAGCTAACGTTATAATCATAAAAAACAAGTAATAATACGTTTCCATGCAAGAACCTCTTTTTTTTTATTGTTAAAAATAGTTAATGGACTCGAATTACTGGAGTATTGTCATATAAATAAAAAAAATGTGTGATTAGAAGTTGTCTATGACTTCTCCTAATAGTTTGATGGATTTTTCTTTATCTGGTCCGATTGGTGAGCCGGCTACGTATTGAGTTACACCCATTTCACCTAGTGCTTCGATTTTTGGTACGAAGTCTGATGGTGTTCCTACTACAGAGAATGCGTCCATGAGTTCGTCAGTGACAGCTCCGATTGCTCCACCGAAGTTTCCTTCACCAAGGAATTCTCCGAATTTAACGCCAGTGTTAGGATCCAACCCGTGTCTTTCGAAAACTGGAGGCGGAGATCCTGCTGCAATGAAGGCAACAACGATTTTTGCTGCGCCTAATGCTTTACCTGCATCGTCATCTATAGAACAGCACGTGTATGCTGCAATATCTACATCGGAGATGGATTTACCTTCTGCTTTTGCTCCTTCTTCTATTAGCGGAACAGCCGCTTCAAAATCTTTAGGATTGGATGCGTTGATTAAAGCACCGTCTGAGAATCCTCCGGCTGTTTTAAGCATCATTGGTCCTTGGGCTCCCATATAAATAGGGATTTTTTCCTGAACTGATTTTACTCCCATGAGGCTTGCGCCAGTTTCGGTTTTTTCACCAGCCATTAAAGTGGTCATCATATCAATGGCGCCTTTTATGGTGCTTACTGGTTTGGTCCATTCAATTCCTAATGCATCGAATGTAGCTTTGTCACCAGGACCGATACCTAAGGTTGCTCTTCCGTTGGATATTTCATCTAAACTTGCAACTGCGGATGCGGTTATGGCAGGACTTCGCACGTAGGGGTTGGTTACACCAGGACCAAGCTTAATGGTTTCAGTTCCTGCTGCAATCAATGCCAATGTTTCATATACATTTTTGTTGTTGTAGTGGTCAGTAATCCACGTGTATTCAAAACCTACATCTTCTGCTAGTTTAACCAGCTTTACAATCTTGTCTATAGGTTCATTTGGAACAAATTCAATACCAAATTTCATACTATTCATTATACCACCTCTGCATGTTACTATGTACTTCATAGTATATATAATGATTTATAATGTTATACAAAATTTAACTTTTAAAGTACCATGAAATACGCCTATCAATGAAGATATGATGAATTTAATTGAAAATTCTTTTTAAACTAAAAACAAAACAATAAAATAAGCTATTTAATCGAAAATAGGTAAAAAGAGATTCATGTAAAAAGAGAATAGAAATTCAGAAATTATAAATTTATTATATTAACCTTATTTGATGGTTGCTAACCAGTTAACTACTTCATCTGCGATATCATCTGAAATATCTTCAATCAGATCTTTTTCACTCCAGCCGCATACTTCTGATTCATCAATATCGCCAACAACATCTTCCATACGTTCCTGGTCACTGTAGGTTCCCATTTCGGATTTACAAAAACTAAAATCATTGTCGTGATTTTCAAAGAGAACATCCCATTTTTTTGTATCTCTAAGCTCCCAATACCAATAATAATTTTTAACAGTTTCTTCTTCGGGGTCCTGCTTATCTGGGTTTTCTTCTTCTTCATAACCAACAATTAACACAATATTATTATCTAAATATATATGTTTTTCCCAAACATCCTTATCTTCGTGCATACGTTCTAATTCTGTTTCTTCTATCATATCTACAAGTTCTTTTTTGTCAATCATTTTTAAATCCCCCAAGATGAAAATATTATACGAAGTTAGACAATAATTACGTTTTTTTCAAGAAACAATTACATTTCTTTATATATATTTATTTATTATCATTAATTAAGATTTTTACATTAGCCTTTACCATTTTTTTGAAACTTTTTTTCCTAAATTAAATATTATTTTATTAAAAGTAATACCAGTAACAAAAAATTTATACCAATAAGAACATAGCGTAATGTATGTTTTTATGGTCATTTCTAGATTTTTTAAATCTTAACATAATTAGTTTTATATTAACATTAATTACCATATGCATAGTTTCTTATGGAGTATACGTGTCCAGAAAAAGTTATAAAATACTTAATACTCACATAAAACTTAAAATTTTAACTGATGAAGAGTCCATAAAGAGCGGAAGTAAAAAAGAGACTATAATTCTATATATAATGAACTTAAGTGATCAAAGTCATGGTATTATAGAGGGAGGATTTATTACAAGAGGTTTAAAGCATAACTTCGGAGATATAAGCCTTAATTTGAATGGAACACCCTTATTTGTTACACATAAACGGATTAATGATCGGGTAGTTCTTGATAAAACTGAAGTTTTTAATTATTTTAACAAGGAAGGTTATAAAGGTAAAATTAAAATAAAGGCTTTTTTAGTGGATGATTTTGGAAATGAATATAGGAGCGATTCTGTAATTCTTAATCTAAACAATATGGAAATTAAATTCGCTAAATTTCATGCATTTAATTTTTTATAATTATGGAAAAGCTTCTTAATATTACAATTTTTTTCAAATTAAGATATTAATCTTTATCTTATAAAATTAAAAAAAAAGATTTTTTTATTTAAGGATCTTCAAGTGTTTCATTTATTTGTTGAGTTGTATTTCAATTGCTGAAACGTTACTGTTTGATCCTTCCCTGTTTGATACTTCTTCTGTGCTGATAGCGATTGATCCAAGTTCTACATCTAAAATAAACTTGTTTCTTACAATTTCTGCTACATCGACTGCTCTCGAAATGGCTCTTCCTCTGGCTTTCAACATTACTTCAGATGTTCCACTGTTCATTTGAGTCACCACAGCTAACACGTAATTCATTACTGGTTTTGTTCCTATGTACACTACATTTTCTTCTGACATCACTTTTACCTCCAAGAAATAATGATTATTATAAGATTTGGCGTATTATTATATACAACCTTCGATTTTAAGGTCATAATAATTGAAAATTTTTGTTTGAGTTTTTAGCAAAATAGAGTTTAAATTTGACTAGGGAATGTTTTTTAAGCTTATATGCGAAAATTATTTATTTTATATTCTTTTATCAGGAATTCTTTGATGATCAGAAGCACCTTTTCCAGGTGTGTCATCAACATACTTTTTAGGTACTTTTTTGGACTTTTTATCTGGTAGTGGCCTTATAAGTCCACGTTCCATAGAATAGCCTTCTTTCAGCAAGTTATCTAAAACTTCCTTGAAATCTGCCCTTGATAATTCAGGGAATTCACGTTTTAAGTTAATATATAATTTTTTTTCAAGATAAACGCCATTATGATCTTTTAAGAGCTCGTTGGCTTTTGTTTCTATTAAGGATAGCTTATCATTATCAGTCATATTTTATCTCCAGGATAACCTCTAATTTAGAGGTTTGTAAATTAATCATTATTTTAATTGTATATGTTTTTTATAAATAATGTATTTTTATTTAGTTTTAATCCAGAACCATATCAGACTTTAATGGGTACTTAAAGTTATCACAGAGAATTTCAGAAGATTACTGAATAAAGTAAAAGCTTTAAAAAAAACTTTTCATGAGTGTTTATTTTTTATATTCCATAATAAGCATTGTAATATCATCAAACTGTTCTCTATCCCTTACAAAAATATTAATTTTATCCTGGACATAAAATAACAACTCTTTAAGACTGGAATCCTTCTTAGTATTCATAATTTTTAGCAACCTTAAATCTCCAAATAATTCATCATCACAATTAATAGCTTCTGTTACACCATCAGTATACAAATAGATTCTATCTCCCTGTTCTAACGTAATCTCCTCTTGATAATATTTGATGTTCTCCATACCTGCTAAAACAAACCCTGGTTTTGATTTTAGCCAATTATAATCTTTATTCGCATGTTTTAAGAGTGGGAGATTATGTCCGGCATTAACATAGGTAAATTTACCAGTTTCTATTTCTAAAATGCCCATCCATGCAGTTACAAACATGTTTTCATCATTTCCTTCACATAACTGATTATTAACTGTTGCAAATACTTCTTCCGGATTTTTTCCAAGTTGTGCCTGGGTTTTAATCAATGTTTTTGCAATTACCATAAATAATGCTGCAGGTACGCCTTTTCCAGAGACATCTGCAATTACAATTGCTAAATGGTTTTCATCTATCAAAAAGAAATCATAAAAATCTCCACCAACCTCTTTTGCAGGTATATTGGTTGCATAAATATCGAATTCATCCTGACCAGGAAAAGCAGGGAATTTTCGAGGTAACATGTCCGCTTGTATTTTTTTTGCAACATTTAACTCTGTATTTATCCTTTCTTTTTCAGCAGTGACTTTTTCCAGGTTTTTAATATATATCTCTAAATCTCTGGTCATTTTTTCAAATGAAAGGGCTAAAATCCCAACTTCACTTTCATCTGTTGCATAATGTTCGAATTTGGATATAATCTGGCTACTATCTGCTATTTTGGAATCGCTAACATAATTTTTGGCAATATCTGATATTGATTCTATGGGGGTTGTGATATTTTTTTCTATGTACCATAAAAATCCGATTGAAGAGATATAAAAAACAGAAAGTATTAGAGTAATGTTTAAGTAAACAGACTCCCAAAACCCGTTTCCTATAGCCGAAACAGTAAAAAATGATCTAATCCCTGTTAATATGGCAATAATCGTGCCAATAATAATAAAAATTACAATTAACTTTTCTGTTAGGGAGATCTTTATTTCAGCTGTCTTTTCCTTTACTTCTTTCGTAATTGGCTTGAAAACATATGCTGCAATTAACAAATAAAATATAATTCCTATAGTCATTCCCCAAGTGTCAGTTGCAGTAACTACTGAATAGATACCATAAATGATACCAATTATAGCTGCCGTTATCAGCATTCCGTCAAATATGTTAGGTGGTATCAATATCTTCTTTGTTTTACTTGGTTTATACATTGAAATACCATAAAGATTAGCTCCAATGATAATTAAAGTTCCCAAAATTATAGAAAAATCAAAGTTATTAAATGCAAATATCAATGTTGTAAACGAAACTAAGTTATATAGTCCTAATCCGTCCATTAAAAATCCAAGTAATCCTGCCATGATAGATGAAGTTATAAATATGATTATTACAAATTTTGTTAGATTTTTCACAGTATTTAATCGTGGTAGGCTGTTATCTTCACCAATATTCCATGTGTACCATAATTTGTAAGGGATATAGCCATACAGGAACTGTGCAATAAAACTAACAATATAGATTTCTGGAGGGTAGCCTGCTATTAAATCTGATGCCAAATTTCCAAGAGCTGCCCCTGCTGCTCCCCATGGGCCAAAAACCAACCCTAAAGCAGGAGGTAATGCACTGGCAGGACGTAATTCTGTTACAGAGATTATTTGAAAGAAATAATGAAATGGAACTGTTAAAATAAAAGTGATTAAACTGGAAATAACTAATCGCTTAACATTGGATTTAATGCCAGAATTATTCATTTTAATCAGTATATCCTCTTTAATAAGCATCTAACTATTTAATTTCTTTTGAATGGTTAAAATATTCTTTCCATCCTTATATTCATATGCAATATTGTCCACGTTCTTTTTAATCAGGAGAATTCCTAATCCTCCAACTTTTTTTTCTTTTATTTCCAAAGAAATATCGGAATTTTCATTTTTTAATGGATTATATGGGATTCCACAGTCTATAAACTGTACTGTAATCTGTAAAGGATTTTTATTTATATTACAGCAAATTAATACTTCTCCATCTTCTGATTCATAAGCATAATTTGCAATATTTACATATGCTTCTTCAATTGAAAGTTCAAGCTGCAATAGTGCTTTTATATTGTACTCTACAGAATCTAATTCTTTAATTACAAAATCCAATACATTCTGTAGGTTTTCTATTTTTGCAGGTACTGTTATTTTATTCATAAATACCTATCTTTTCTAAATTTGTTACTATTTGGAAAATTACAATATTATAACCAATTACAGTAATATTTTAGTTTATATCCTGATTTATATATCATTTAACGTTATCTAATTGTTAAAATATCTATAAATCCTGTAGCTTCAAAAACTTCCATAACGAAATCATTTACATTCTCAATTACCATATTACCTTGCTTATTCATTACTTTTTGTGTTGAAAGAACTACACGAAGTCCTGCACTTGAAATATATTTTAATTCTTCAAAATCCAAAACCAATTCTGTAACATTTGGAAGATCTTTTTTTAACTCGTTTTCTAACTCCGGTGCTGTGTTAGTGTCCAGTCTACCGTCTAATCTAATTATTAACTTATCTTCTTCTAATATTTTATCAATATTCATGATTTTCCCCCTATATGAACTTTTTAGATATTTTACAATAAATCTATTAAAAAGCTAATTATTCTATCTCTTTATTGTAATAACTGTACTGTTTAAACCTATAAGTCTGGCATAACTTATATTATCTGCCATCTTTTGTAATACATCAATATTTTCAAATGAATCTTTTTCTTCAGCCAAATAAGTTGATGGATTAAATTCAACCCCTGAATCTTTAAAAGAAATTGTTATTTCATCTTCTCCTATTTTGGATATAATATCAATACATTCTATTTCATTATGATTATATTTTATTGTATTTACAGCCATCTCCTCAATGGTAAGACCTATACGTAATGCTATTTTTTCATCTACCCCATTTTCTTTTGCAAAGTTAATCAATTTTTCAGATAATCCTACTGCATCATCAATGGAATTTTCTATGGTCACATCCAGAGTAGGTGCATCCTCATGATTTCCCAATAAGAAAAATCCTGAAAGCTTCCCATGGGAGCGTTTAGCAATTGTCTTTGTTACAAAGTATATCATTATAATTGTGACTATTTCAGCTATTAAGAATGATATCCAAATCCCATCAGCACCCATAACTCCAGAGAGTATATATGCAGATATTACAGGGATTAAAAGGCCTTCTGTTAATGAAATTATAAATGATAGTTTCTTTCTAAGTATTGCCTGTGTATAGAACATCATTAAAAATGTTATACCTGTACCGATAATACTTAATGAAAATATTCGTATAGCGTTGATTCCCACAGCAATGTCGACTGGATCGTTTACACCGAATAAATTTAATAATGTGGTGGGGAATGCCAGTAATATTATTGTAAATACAGTTCCTGATAATAAAACTATTTTAAGGGATCTGTTAATAGTGAATTTTACTCCTGAATAATCTTTTTCTTGGAAGTATATGGAGACTATAGGGGACATTGATTGAGCAGTTCCAATTAAAAATATGTATATTATAAAAAGACAGTTGTAACACACTGCAAAGGCTGTTAAACCAGGTTTACCTATTACAAGGAATATGAGTGTATTGAAAAAGAATAGTTTTAAAGTTAAGAATAGTTGTCCAGATGCTGCAGGGAATCCTGATGATATAATATCCCATATTGAGGATAATTTACATTTTGTTAGGGATATTAGGTGTAATGTCCGATCTTTAGCAAAGAAATATTGCATTACAAATATAGTGCCGACTGTGTATCCGGTTATTGTAGCAAGAGCAGCTCCTTGTATATCCATACCTAAAACTAATATATAAAATAGGTCCATTATTAGGTTCACCACATTTGCAAGTAGAAGAGCATAAAATGATAGCCTAGGTTTCCCGTCTGCTCGTATAAAATAGGCAATTCCCATTAAAATAAATAGGAAAGGTGATCCTAAGAGATATACTCCTAAAAATTTCTTAACCAATATTGCAAGTGCGGGATTGGTGGTGAGTGCACCAACAATGTTATTTAGGAAGAGTAGTCCGAAAACAGAGAACATTAATCCAATAATTAATAACATGAGCATGGAAATGGTAAAATACATGTCTCCTTTTTCTTCTTTTCGCTCTGCTTTTGAAACAGATGCAAGTAGAGAACCTCCTAAACCAACCATCCAATAAATCAAATTAATAAATGTGATTATTGGAGCAATAAGGGCCATAGCGGAAATATTAATTGGTCCTAAGAAGTTACCTACCATTAAAGTGTCTACAAACGTACTTATGTTCATAGCCATTGACATCAATAAAGTAGGTAAGAAAAATTCCTTAAATTTTTCAGATATTAATTTATAATTTCTTTCGTACATTTGGGCTCCTCAATTAAAGAAATTCATCTCTTTAAGGTACTGTATAAACATTACAAGGTATTCATCACTTATTAAAGGCCATTTATATCCTAAACGATATAAAATTTGTATTGTATAATTATTTACAACAGAAACCAGGGCACGCCCTTTACCTTTACCCATACCAACAGCAGTTACAAGTCCTGAAATTGCTTCTTGTTTTGATTCATCTTCCATAGCTTCAGCAAATGCAATTTTAAATTCATCTTCTTCTGCACCTTCAATGTCAAGGCCCACCGAATTCATGATTTCTATAATATCGGCAATGTAGATATTGTGGTTATTGTAAGTATGGAATAATGTACATTCTTTAGGAGTTCTTGCTAATGTTAAAATTGCTCTTGCAGTACTATCTATTGGTGTAAGCTCTACTTCTCCTCCTAATGTAGAGTAAGGTACTTTTCCAATGGCACCATATGCCTTTAAACGGTTAATAAACCCATTAGTTTCAAAGTTAATCTGGAATTCACTATCTGATTGTCTGGCCATTAGATTACCGGCACGCATAATTTTACCGTTCAATCCGTTACTAACAGCTTCTAATACAACACGTTCAGCTTTGAATTTACTGCTAAGATACTTATTATCCAATGCCTGGCCCACATATAATGTTTGTTCATCAAATATAGTGTCTAATGGTGGGAAATTATCTACACTTTCTCCAGCAACACTTGTTGTTGAAACCTGTATAAATTTACAACCTTTCTGCATGCAGAATTCAACACCATTAACCACACCACCTATGTTAATATCTTCAATTTGAGTTCCTGAAGCGAAATGCTTTACATTTGCAGCACAATTAATAACAGTGTCTATAGGAAGCGGTAAAGACTTTTCAAAGTCAGATTTATTTGTAATATCTCCTTCGATTATATGAATCCGCAAACCAAACAACTCTTCATAATTTTTACTGAAGTAATAGAAGAGAAGGGTTTTTAAACGTTCTTCAGGAGTTGTACGCCTTCCTTTTCTAAGCATACAGTAAATAGAGCCTGTTTCGTTTTCTAAGAAGTCATGTAAAACATGTATTCCTAAAAATCCAGTTGCACCAGTAAGTAAAACATTTCCAAGCTCCTCTTTTTCTCCATTTACAAAATTCTCTATAGTATTTTTTTCTAAAATCTCATTAATGCTGTCGTATGAATAATCTTCATGTTCTTCTGCAGATTCTTCTGCACCTGTTATGAAATTAGCTAAATCACGAGGAGTAGGATGTGCAAAAACATCACCATACTTTATTTCATATCCTTCATTCATTGCTTCAATTGTAATTTTAGTAACTAAAAGCGATGTACCTCCTAAATCAAAGAAATTATCAGTTGCCCCTATTTTAGGCATACTTAATATCTCCTGGAATATTTCTGCAAAGAATTCCTCAACATCATTTTCTGGAGCAACATAATCTTTCTCTGCTAAAACAGGTTCTGGAAGCGCTTTAACATCAGTTTTACCATTAGGAGTTTGAGGTAACTCATCAATTTGCATAAATATTGTGGGAACCATATATTTAGTTAATCTCTTCTTTAATTCATCCCTTAAACCATCAACACTGATTTCATGGTCACCAGTGAAATATGCACATAAATGATCATTAGATTGTACCTGTTTAACAACTACAACAACAGATTTGACACCATTATACTCTGAAATTGCATTTTCAATTTCGCCAATCTCAATCCTCAATCCTCGAAGCTTAATTTGATTATCAAGCCTGCCTAAAATGGAATACTCACCATTCTTTTCTTTCTTGGCAAAGTCTCCAGTTCTATAATAACTACGACCATCAATCATCACAAAACTCTTATCGGTAAGTTCATCTTTATTCCAGTAACCTCTAGAAACCCCCACACCAGCTACATACAATTCGCCCACAACACCAGAAGGCAAAGGATTACTATCCATATCCATAACTCTTTCAGCAACGTTTAATAATGGTTTACCAACAGTAATGTTATCGTCAGGGACGTGTTTGGTGTTACATGAAATTGTGGTTTCTGTTGGACCATATACATTGTATATTTCTCCATCAGTACAATTTTGGAGCATTTTATGTAATTGTAAAGGATATTTCTCTCCAGCTACAGTAATCACCGTACAATCAGCTAATACATCACTTATACCATCAATTTCCAAATATTGTAGCATTCGGGAAGGTGTTGCACTAAAAGAATCTGCATTTGTCCGTTTGAATAATTTTATAAGCTCTAATGGATTGTTAGCTTCTTCCTCATTGGCAAAGACCAAAGTCACACCATTCATAAGGGGAATAAAGGCTTCATGTAGGAAAAGATCAAAAGATACAGTTGCTATAGAAATGATTTTATCTACTTTATTAACAAAGGCATGTGCATAGCAATTTTCCGGGTCAGGAGATACATAATTTGTTATGTTATCATGAGTTAACATTACTCCTTTTGGGTTTCCTGTAGAACCAGATGTATAAATGAGATAACATAGATTTTCAGGTGATAATTCAGGATTTGGATTTTCTTCGTTCTCTTCCTGGAGTAATTCATCAATATCCAATGCATTAGGTATATCTGCCTTGGTAATGATATATTTTGCATTACTATCCTCTAAAACATATTCTATCCTATCTTCTGGAAATTCAGGGTCAACAGGAATGAATGCACAGCCTGCTTTCATAATACCCAGTATGGTGGCGATAAGGCGGCTGTCACGTTTTAACATGAACATAATTCTATCTTCAACATTTACGCCAAGTTTAATCAGGGCATTGGCAATACGATTAGCTTTTTTATTTAATTCATCATAAGTAAACTCCCCGTCTTCAGCGATTAAAGCAATTTCATTTTTATGTAATTCTGCCTGTTTTTCAAAGACTTTATTCAATAATTGTTCTTCCACAGGGTTTATTTTGAAGTCTTCAGCATCTTCTTTGTCTATAATGGAAATATCTTTAATTAATGCCTTAGGATTTTCCATTAACTTATCTAAAACAATATTAATGCTTCTAATAAATGTCTCTATTAAATATTCAGAATAAAGGGCGTCATTATACTGTGAAAATATATTAAAGCTCTCACCAGTATCTACAATGTTAACACTTAACTTAAATTTCAGTGCTTCGTATTCTAAGCTTTCACGTTCTACAGTACGGCCATTAATGGTTATATCTTCAATAATTTTTCCATGATAGGCATATAAAAAGTCAGGGAACATGTCATATTTATCAGAAATCTTTGTAAATGGATAACATTCATATTTTAGTACATCTAACCAGATATTTTCCACATAAGCAAAATAATCTGTTGCCTGCATATCACTATTTATATTTAAAGGAACAGGCAATGTTTTTACCATCATAGCAAGACTATTTTGAAATTGTGGATTACCTCTACCATTAGAAATTGTAGAAATCAGAATATCTTTATGATATACAAATTTACTCAATGTAAATACAGTTGCTGCTAAAAATAGATTATTAGGAGTAATTGCATTATCTTTACAGAAATTTTCAACCATTTGTTTATCTAAAGAAACACTATACTCTCCTAATTCGCCATCTTCTTCTTTTCCAGTTAAATCTGGAGTAATAATTGTTGCACTATCATAATTAGGGATTCTATTTGCAAAATATGATTCTGCTTCGCGATATAACTCACTATTTTCAACTGCAAGCTCCTCTAAGCTAAAATCAAAACCATTATACTCCTCGTTGTCTACAATTCCGCCATCATATATACTTGCAAGATCATTAAAGAGGATATTCAAAGAAGTACCATCCACAATTATATGGTGGAAATCAGATAACAAACAGATTTCATGGGGACTTTCATAAATTTCAAACCTGAATAAAGGCCCATCAAATAAAGAGAATGGTTTTATAAAGTCTTTTATAACTGCATCATTAACTATTCCTTCTTTAATGTTTACATTGGCCTTAAAGTCGTCACGCCGTTCTTGATATATTTCACCCTCTCTCATAACAAACCTTGTTTTAATATAGGGATGTTTCTCAATAACGTCTAATATGGCAGTTTTTAGTTTCAGAGGGTCGATATCTTTCTTGAAACGTATACATTTAGGAAGATTATAGGTTAATTTCTCCGGATTTTTAACACAATCGAAGTATACACCTAACTGATTTTGAGTTAAAGGATAGAAATCCTGTATCGCGTAGTGTTTTTTGCTAACGCTGGATGATGCTGAAACTTCATTTGCAATTTCCCGTATAGTTCTAGCCCTCATAATGTTGGTTACATTAACATTAACGCCAAATTTCTTTGAAATCTTGGCAACTAACTTTAAAACAGATAAAGAAGTAAGACCTAACTGGAACAAGTCTGTTATTACACCAAAATCAGTTGTATCTAAAATCTCAGAACACATATCAAAAATATCTTTTTCTAAATCAGTTTCAGGAGATATAATTTCATCAAGCCCATAATCATCCATTTCAGGGGCAGGGAAATTCATTAAATCTGCCTTTCCATTAGGAGTCATAGGGAAAGCATCCATTCTAACAAAATAGGATGGGACCATATATGAAGGTAGTGTATCTATAAGATTATTCCTTAAATCATTAATATCAATTTCATCATCCTCAATAAAGTAAGCACATAAATGTTCAGTATCCTTCACATTTTTAACCAATACAATCACGGATTTAATTCCATTGTACTCTGTGATGGCGTTTTCAATTTCACCAAGCTCAATTCTTAAACCCCTAAGCTTAATCTGGTTATCCATACGACCTAAAACATATAATTCACCAGTACTATCCCTTTTTGCCAAGTCCCCAGTGTTATAATAACGAAGACCATTATACATGATAAAACGCTCTTTAGTTAGCTCCTCTCTATTCCAGTAACCTCTGGCAACACCTGCACCAGCTACATAAAGCTCACCTACAACATTATAAGGCAAAGGATTAGCATCCATGTCCATAACTCTATCAGTAACATTTAAGAGAGGAACACCAGCAGAAATATCGTCACTGGTTATGAGTTTCCCGTGGGATGCAATTGTAATTTCAGTTGGACCATAGGAATTGTAAATTTCAGCATCAGTGTACTTTGAAAGGGTGTTATAGAGCTGTGGAGGGAAGCCTTCTCCCCCTACAATTATCACATTGCATCGGGGAACTGTTTTTTGTATTTCCTCAATTTCTAAGTACTGTAATAATCTGGTTGGCGTTGCCCCAAATGCATCTGCATCAGTTTTATCAAATAGCTTTACAAGCTCTAAAGGATTAATAGACTGTTCTTCATTGGCAAAAACAACAGGCATACCATTGGTAATTGTTGCAAAAATCTCACGTAAAAATACAATAAATGAAACAGTAGATATTGAAATCATCTTATTTGATTTAGTTAATAAAGCATGGATTGGAATGTTTTCAGGGTGTGGAGACACGTAATTGGTGATACCTCCATGAGTTAACATTACTCCTTTAGGTTTTCCAGTAGAACCAGAAGTATAAATGAGATAACACAAGCTTTCAGGAGTTAATTCGGGGTTTGGATTCTCCTCGTTGTCTTCCTGGAGTAACTCATCAACATCTAATGCATTAGGCATATCTGCCTTTGTTATAATATATTTTGCATCACTATCTTCTAAAACATGCTTAATTCTTTCTTCAGGGTATTCTGGGTCAACAGGAATAAAAGCACAACCTGCCTTTATAATACCAAGCACAGCAGCAATAAGACGGCTGTCACGTTTTAACATAAACAATATTCTGTCTTCAACTTCCACGCCACGATTAATCAAGGCGTTAGCTATACGATTAGCTTTTCTATTTAACTCATCATAAGTAAACTCGCCATCTTCAGCAATTAAAGCAATTTCATCCTTACTTTGCTCTACTTGCTTTTCAAAAAGCTTATTTAGTAATGGTTCTTCCACAGGGTTCATCTTGAACTCTTTTTCTTTTCCATCATCTTCTAAAATAGAAATATCTTTTAGTCGCGCCTCAGGATTTTCCATTAACTTAAATAACAGAGTGTTAATGCTTTCTGTGAATGTATCCATTAGTTCTTTAGAGTAGAACGCATCATTATAATTGGAAATTATTTTAAACTCATTATCATCATTATTATCTTCAATACAAACAGTGAGTTTAGGTGGTTTGAAATGCCCTTGATTTATATTGCCTGATAAGCCGTAGACATATAAAAATTCAGGTAAAATATAATTTAAACTTGAAATCCGGGTAAAAGGATAATAATCATAATCTAAAACATCCAGAAGAGAATCCTGCAGGCTTGTTAAATAATCATTCACAGTTTTATCAGTATCAATATTTACACCAAAAGGTAATTCCTGACCTATATGAAGGTTATTAGAGATAATGCCAATTAAAATATCTTTATTAAACACAAATTTAGCTAAAGCAAACAGTGTAGCTCCTAAAAACAGGTTGTTAGGAGTAATTACATTATCTTTACAGAAATTTTCTATATTTGATTTATCAAGAGAGATAGAACTCTCCTTCAAGACTCCCTCTTCTTCTTTTTTATCTTTAATGTCTGATGAGATGGCTGTTGCACCATCACTGTTTTGCATCATGTTTTTGAAATATGTAGAAGCATCATAGAATTCGCTTGTTTCTATTTCAAACTCATCACAGGTCTTATCAGGATTATCTGCAATATCATACAGCAATTTTTCAATATTATCTACCATATGCGTGATTTGAGCATCGGAAAAACAGTCTTTGTTATATTCAACCAGTAAAAGCTGTAAACCATCTTTATCTTTTAGGGATGGATTTACACGGATATGAAAAGGAAATTCGCTTTTAGAGTTATTAATCAGGTATTCTACATTTGCATCTGTGGAATTGGATACCATAGAATACATGGAAAGCATTGCAGGATCTATGCCTTTTTGCTGTAATTTTGCACTGTACATATTAAAAGATAACTTACCATGGGTCAGACCAGCTTTTAGCACCGATTTTGTGTATAATAAGACATCTTTAAATGTTCTGTTTTTATCATAGTCCAATTTAAGAGGCATCATATTTACAAACATGCCTAACATATCATGGATTTTTTCTCCAAAATCCCTACCATGGTATACGCTGTTCCAGACCATTTCATCGCTGCAGTTACTTTTTGCAAAGTATAATGATACAGCAGATAATGCTAATACAAATGTAGATATCCTTACACCATTAACTGAGGATAATTCCTTTAATTTATCGCGTAATTCTGGTTTTAGATGGAAATAATTTCTTTTAATGCTTAGATCATCAGATGAATACCAATCCTTTGAATATCCATCTAAATTAGAAAGCCAAAATTCTTCATCCGCTTTAGCTTCTTCGCTTTTAAGGTATTCTTTTTCTTTTTTAACATATACTTCGTATGAAATATCGGATGGTTTGTATTTTTCTCCTTTTTTTAAGGCTGATACACAATCTGTGAGGTTATTTGCAAAAATATTTACAGAAGTTCCATCAATGATTAGATGATGTGCACGACCAAGCACAATAAGTTCTTTTCTTGTTTTAATGAGTAAAAACTTGTAAAGGGATGCATCAAAGATTTCCTTAAAAGGCGTTAGTGAAAAGGATTTTATAAAATCATTAATTTCATCTTCACTCTTATCCTGCATATCTAAATATGAAAATAAATCCCTATCATCAGCATAATACTGCATAAAATTCATATCTTCATCTTTGGTTATGCGCAGGCGAAGATTTCCACCTATGCAGGTATCTAAAGCTTTTTTTACATATTCTTCATCAAAAAGTGGAAATTTAGATTTAAATGGAACAATATAAGCTTCATTACCAGGGTTACTAATCTCTGTTATAATAGTCCTTTTTTGTGCATTTGATAAATCAAAGAAATCCATATATGTCCAACTCCTTTTATGCAGTTTCTCCTATTTTTTCATGATTTACGTTTTCAATATCCTCTAGATTTATTAAAATAGGTTCAGTGATCTTGTTTTTTGAGCATATGCCCAGCATGTATTCTCCACCACAAACATTCCATAATCCCAATTTAACTGTATTATCCTTATGTATAAGTTTTATTTCATCATCAATTTCAATAGAAAATTCATCAAGGGGAAGATGAAATCCTAAGCCTGTCATTTTCATATAACTCTCTTTTAAGACCCATAAACTAAAAAAAGCTTCTTTTTTGTTGCTGTTATTTAAAATATATTCATATTCGCTTCCAAAAAAATAACGCTCGGCCACATTTAAATCTACTTCATCAACGTATTCAATATCCACACCAACAGGAGAATTACTAACTGCACAGGCCACATATTCCTCTGAATGAGACAGGTTAAAATGAATATCAGAATAATTTTTTAAATAGGGCTTACTATATTTATCCACGTCAAATATTGGATCATAGATGCCCATTTCACCTAATGCATGGTTTAGGAGAATTTCCACACCAAGAGATAATTGTTTGTCTTTTTGGTGGAAATACCTATCGGCCTTTTTTAGCCTCTCGGAGGATACAGAACCCTGCAATTTGTTGAAATCAAGCTTGGATACGTCCATGTAGTATAACAACATTTTATTCACAATCAGAATATGCCTATCAACGTATATATACTTGATTTATGTAATATTGTCAGTTAATACTGTTGGGGTATTATGTCTTCTGTAATTTTAAAAAAAGAATATTTGTGTTTTTAATGGGTTTAAAAAAGATTTAGTTGTTAAGACGGTTTTCAAGTGCTGCCTTATAGGAAAGCTTATATTATTTTCAATCAATTTATTATTAGATATCTAAATAAATATTATTCTAAGATGTGATTAAATGGAATATCAAGAAAATATTGTTGCATATATAGATTTTTTAGGAGTATCCAGCGATTTAATGTCCGTTGAACATGATATGAGTCATCTTATGGGTAAAAAGATCATGTTTGACGCTATTCGAAATTTAATTACAGACACTATTAGGGAAGTTATAGGGGATAGTATAACTCTTTATTGGATGTCAGACTCCTTAATTTTGTCTTCTCCTTTATTGTTTAGCATTGAAGAACCGTTAGAAGAAAAAATAAAATATATTGAAGATACTTTTTATAAAATATCTGTAGGTGCAGGTATTTGCCAATGTATATCTGCATGTCAAATATATTTTGCTAGAGGAGGCATAGCTATGGGTCCAATGATCTCAAGTAAGGTTAGCGAGGAGCCATTTGGAACGGGTTTAGTTAGGGCTACTGAACTAGAGAAAGAACTAGCTGATTTTCCAAGAATAATATCATCTGCTATACTTAGCCCTTTTGCATTGAAATTAAAAAATCCAATTAATGATATGAAAATGTATGTATTTGATATTAATTTACCTTTTATTGATTATTTATCGTTTGCTGAATATGCACATGGTGAAGGAGTAGATAGGGGCGATGGTCCTGTTAGATTAATGTTAGCTGGCCATGCTGAAGGAGTACATGATTTAGTGATTAAGTCAAAAAAGAATCCAACTCTTCGCGGGAAAGCAAAATGGCTTTTAACTTATCATAATCTACATATTGAAAAACGTGGGGGTTTCAGCGATCTTATAGTTGATCTAACAATAGATTAATACATTTTAATATTTTGAATTAACGAACAATATTAGAATTTAAAAAATTTTTATGAAGTAAATTTAATCTAATCACATGTTCTCATATAAAACAACGATTAACCCTACTAAAATTAAACCAATGCCCAAAATTTGAAATCCCCTACTATCTTTTTTGTGAAAATTATTTATGTAAGTTATAACTATACTTAATTTGGCTTATAGAAAGCTTTTATGCTTTATTTTAAGGAGGAGAGAAAAATGGCGAAATTCTGTCCAGGTTGCGGTAATGAAAATAAAGATGCTTCCAAATTCTGCGAAAATTGTGGATATGATTTAGGTAGCTTAGAAAAAGCACCTATTGAGGAAACTAAAGTTGAAATTAAATCAGAAAAAACAGTTGTAAGTGAAACGGAAAGTCATGGAAAAGTTAGAGAGCTTATTGGAAAGCTTGAAGATCCAAATCCTCAAGTAAGGTTTAATTCTGCCTTGGAACTTGGAGTTGTTGGTGGAAGTGGGCTTGATCTTTTACACGAGGCTTTAATTAGTGAAAGTCTTTATACACGTTGGGGGGCTGCTTATGCACTGGGAGGCGTTAAAAGCCCTGAATCTATTCCTTATCTTATAGATGCACTTAGAAAAAATGATCATGAAACCAATATCAATATTGTGAAGTGGATACTTCATGCAATGGGTGAGATTGGGGGTGAGGAGGTTATAGACCCACTGCTTGAGGTAATAGATAAAAAAGTAAAACTTGATTATGATTATAGTGTTCAGGGATGGACTACACGTGTTTTAGGTTATGTTGGAAATGAAAGAGTCATTAATATATTGAAAAATAAGATACAACGTGACTGGAGAAGATATGTATGGCTACGTGCTGAGGGAAGATGGGCTATTGGAAAAATTGAGGATAAACTTCAAGATAAAAGGATGGAACCAGGTTCAAAAATTCAATATGCTAATTCAGATTTTAAATCATTAAATCTAACTCCCGGTGAGACTAAACTCCTTAGATCCTATAATCTTAGGGATAAAGATGATGTTGGAGAGATGATGATGAGTTATACGCTCCTTGATCTAATTATAAGGGGGGTTTTGACCACTGAACAGCATATCAAATTAAAGAATGTAAGAAAAATTATTGGAAAATCATATACATCGCTGGTGGAGAGCTGTGTTATCAAGCAAGGAGATAATTTTGAAAGTACAAATCTAAATCCACTTGAAAAGGAAGTTGTTTCCTATGTAAAAAAAGATAAAGGAGTCACTTTTGAAAAATTTGCAGTTATCATGGATAATGATAGGATAGGAAAAAATTTCAGGAATAAATTTGTTAAATACCTTGTAAATGAAGGTTACTTTAAGGGCGGCTTTTCTGGAATGATGGGTGCCAGTTTAACTGATAAAGGCAAAGAAACACTGAATATCGTGAATGAAGCATTATATGAAGGAAATGATCTTAGAATTTGGCTTAAATACAATCCAGAAATGGCTTATGAATATTTAGATAATATGGGAGGGAATGTCCTTTTTAAAAGGCATTGCCTTACTAATCATGAAGATATTCCTATACTAACACGAAAACTTTTTGAAGCTAAAAATCATCAAGAAATATTATATTGCTATTACTGGCTTTTAGAAGGTCCAAATACAGATCTAACTCCATAATTTCTTTATTTTTTTAAGAGTTGGTCTTCAAGATATTATTGGTAATCAATCTTAAAACTTCTATAATGGTTGATACAACAAGACCAATAACAGCCAGTATTAAGAGTAATTTAAGGCCGATTGCAATCCATTCTGTTTGAATAATAAAAGGAAATACCACATATAATTCGTAAACCACTACAAATCCAATGATATTCAATATTATTTGCACCAGGGTTCTAAACCATCCTCTTTGATATATTAAAAATCCAATATTTGCTAATATATTGGCAACAATAGAAAGGTTCAAAATAAAGAGTACCTGGGTCCAGGTAGGTGCAATAAAGAATATATTCCAATTCAGGAGGTTATTGACAATATATAAAAAAATTATATTAACTATAATTGCTCCAATAAATCCGGAATTTTTAAATTCTTTTTCTTTTAATATTTTATTCTTTACAGATGATTTATTTTCATTGTCATTATCCATGATAACACCACATGTCTACTTATTATTTTAAAAAACTATGAATATAAATTTTATCAATCTTTAAAACATTAAACCAGTTCATTTTTCAGGGTGGCTTTCATGGATATACTTTTCTCCTCGAAGCGCAGAGAAAATAGCTGCTAATGCAGGCATTGCTGCTTCAATGTAAAATGCAAGCTGAAGTGCAGGATATGCATTGCTCGAGAAGTCTTAAAATCATTTTGAATGAATCTAATAGTTTATTTATATTTATCTCCACAGGGATAGCTTTAAACTGATTTTGGAGGTTTTATAAACAACGATAAAAAAAATCCAACAGCAAGTATTAATGCGATAAAGTCGAATGCTGTTTTAATAGAAGATATTATTGATTTATTAACTATTATAGCGTTTTTTGATTTATCTGGACTTTCTATTTTTTCAATATCTACAGATTTAGCATTATCTACCCATGATTCTACCTCATGCTTTAACTGGGTGGTGTCATTATCTGGAAACTCGTTTTCCATAGCAACATAAAGTCCACTGAAGATGCTTAATATAAATATAATACCTACAACTGCAGTTCCCATTGAAGCGCCTAAATTATTAATGGAAACCATGAAACCAGATGCATCAGAAATTTTTCCCTGATTTACTGAAGATAGAACCAGGTGCGATGCTTCGGTGAAGCAGAGGCCTATTCCAATACCAATTATGAAGATACCGGGGATCAAATCAACAATTTGGGTATCTAAAGAAAATTGGAATCTTAAAATGAGGATTCCAATAATTCCAATAATAAAACTAGAAGATAAAACCCATTTATATCCAAATATATTCGATATTCGGGTGGATATATAGAAAAATATAACTGCAGATACTGCTAGAGGTATGAAGGTTACGCCTATTACTATACTTTCCAATCCCAGAACCAGTTGCATGAATAATGGCATTATAAAAAGAATACCATATAAACTGAGGGTCATGAAGGATCTTAAAATGGATGATACTAAAAATGTGCGATTACTGAGTAAATTAATGTCAAAAAGGGGTTCTTCATCCTTCTTTAAAAGATTCTTTTCCTTGAAGTAGAATAATACCAGTAGAATTATTCCAGTAGCTATTAGTAAAGGAGACATTTTCCATGTTGAAATGTTATTAAACATCAAAAACCCGGCTACCAGAAAAGACAGTCCCAGGGTAGATGAAATTGATCCCCACCAATCAAAGTCAGAGCGTTCCAGTATCGGTTCATCATCCTCTAATTTTCTTGAATAAACGATTACAGCAGCCATTAATAGAATTAAGATAATAAATGCTCCTTTCCAACTGAAGTATGTTGTGAAAAACCCACCTAATAATGGCCCGATTATTATACCTACAATGGCCAATGATGCCCAAAGACCTATTGCAAATTCATGGTCCTTACCAGAATAAGAATCCGCGATAATAGAAGCTGTGGCTGGGATCATTAAGGCAGCTCCAACTCCTGCTATTAAGGAATAACCAATGAACAAAATGGATGGATTGAAACTTAATATGGATATAAAGGCCCCTAAAATGTATATAATGGCACCAATCATAAGAATTCTCTTTTTACCTAAAAAATCCTGAATTTTACCTGCAGAAAGCATCAAAGCACCTACGATTAGAGAATAAGTTGCAATAATAATTTGCAGCATCCTTATAGTAGTATTCAAATCTTTAGTTATTTGAGGTATGGCAGCGTTTAAGAAGGTTGAACCTAATAGGGCTATAAAAAGAGTAATTGACACGATTATTAATGGAATCCATTTACTGTTAGAATTCTTCATACATCTCACTAATCAATTAAATAATACAAAGAGTACTATTAAATTATATGGAGTTATTTTTATTTAATTTTTATTCTTGAAAAAAACAGGGATTCTATATTTTCCACTTAAAAACGCAGAAAATATGGCACTAATACTTGTAATTAGAGCTATAATGGGATCTTATTCTATTCATACAAGCATTTCACATCTTATCATTGATTAGATTTCTATTTCCATGAATAAGGGTCAAACTCAGAAGGGAGAATATACATGATTTCTGCATATCCTCTTTTTAAAAGCTCTGCATTTACATTGGTATCTCCAGCATATACAACAGCAAGAGTTCTTCCATACTTATCATAATGCTTGGCATCATCTATATCTAAACCAACTGTTTTTCCAAGACATAAACTTGTCACGAAATCTTTTGCTCCCTGATATCCTGCTTCATCCCTTTCTGGTGTGTTTACACCTGAAAGCCGTATTCTTCCAATTCCTTCAATATTAATGGTATCTCCATCAACCACATAGTTGCAATATCCGCTTGCTTCATAATGAATATTGCTTGAGGGTGTGGAGGTGCCGTTTAATCCGCTTGGGGAAGTTTTGGATTGATTATAATTTGAATCAGAATTATTTTCGCTTAGGCAACCTGAAATCCCTGTTATGCTGATTATTAAAATTAAAACTAAAATTGATTGTATCCATTTCCAATTTTGGCCCCTCATGATGAAAGGATATTTACTAGCTGCTTATTATGATTTGTGATTTTAAAAAAGGGTTATATACCAAATTCAAGGTTAATATTAATTTAAAGCCGATAAAAGAATTTTAATTAAAAAACAGATTAAAATGGTTCTTTAAACATTTATAAACCTATTAAATCGCCTGAAACATAGCAAAAAAACTTTTATTTAGCTTTCAATATGTTTTTTTGATGTTTGAATAAAAGAATTTATATGCCATGATCTACTAAACTATGAAAAATCGTTAAAAAATCAAAGATAAATCTATTTTGTTATTTACAATTACTGAGATTTAAAAAAGAGAATTTTTTATGAGAATAAATAAAATTTATGAAATTATGGTCTAAAGAGGTTTTTATCCATGTTTGCAGAGCTAACACTTTTTTTAGAAGAGTTTATAATAAATTATGGGTCATTAGGTATCTTTTTTGGGAGTATTCTTGAAGAAATTATTGCTCCCATCCCTTCTACAGCTGTTATAATGGGATCGAGCTTTTTTATAATGGAGAATTCCCAAATTTCATTTCAAGCATTTGAAAAACTTTTCATTAACATAGCTTTACCAGCTGCTGCTGGCGTTACAATTGGATCTTTACTTATTTACGGAGTTGTTTATAAATTAGGTAAGCCTTTTGTTGATCGTTGGGGTAAATATCTGGGATTATCCTGGAATGAAATAGAAAAGACAGAAGAAAAGTATTCTAAAAATAATTTAATGGATGTATCAATCTTTACTGCAAGGGCTCTTCCTATAGTGCCCAGTGTTGTTATCAGTGCATTTTGCGGTTTTATTAAGTTTGATATTAAAAGATATATTACTGTAACTTTTTTAGGGACTTTAGTGAGGGCATTTATTTTAGGATTTATAGCATGGCAGTTTGGAAGTTTATATAGAGCCATAGAATCGGAATTGGCAATTTCAGAAGAAATAGTGGTAATTAGTTTAATAATGGTCGTGATAGGCTTTATTATTTACAAAAAATATAAAAAATAGAATTTAAAAGAGTTTTTGTAAGGAATTAAATGGAAAACTCTTTTAAACATTAATATACTAAAATTAATTATAACAAACTAAAATGTTTTTATATGGTGGATAAGTTCATGAATGAATATTACCGTACTGTCAGAAGGGTTCTCATTATTATTTTGGTGCTTAATATAGCTGTAGCTTTGGCAAAGGTTTTGTATGGTTGGTATTCTAATTCATTGAGTATGCTTACTGATGGGTTTCATTCCTTTTTCGATGGCGCGTCTAATGTTGTGGGTATTGTGGGGATAACTTTGGCTGCAAGACCTGCAGATGAAGAACATCAATATGGTCATTGGAAAATTGAAACATTTTCTTCAATAATAATTGCAGTTCTCTTATTTTTGGTATGTTTGGAGATTGTTCAATCAGCTGTAGGTCGATTTTTTAACCCTTCTCCTCCTGAAATAACTACAATCAGTTTTTTAGTCATGGGCATTACTATTCTAATAAATATAGGAGTTTCATGGTATGAATATAGGAAAGGGAGAGAAATTGATAGTAAAATATTAGTTGCAGACTCTATGCACACTAGAAGTGATATTTATGCTTCAATTGCAGTTATTATAGGATTCTTTGCAATCAATGCAGGCTATGTTTTTGTAGATCCTATTATTGCATTAGCAATAGCCGCATTAATTGCCAAAACAGGTATTGACATTATAAGGGAAAGTTCTGAAGTGTTACTGGATAAATCAACTATTAACATAGAAACTATTGAAAACATTGTTAAATCTGTGCCGGGTGTTTGTGAAAGTCATAGTATACGAACACGCGGAAAAAAATCCCAAAAATATATAGATTTACATATCACAGTTGATTCGTCATTTTCAATTGAAGAAGCACATGAAATTGGAGATAATGTAGAAGTAAAACTTAGAAAATCAATTCCAGGAATAAAAGAAGTTTTAATACACATAGAACCTGAAGAATAACGAAGAGGATAATGCCATTTAAGTAATCCGTAAATTCTTCAATACTTTATTGAAAGTTTATCTTATTTTAAGCCGAATTTTAGCAGAATTGAACCCATTATTATCATGATTTTAAGAAAACTTCTAAATCCTCTGATTTTTTAATTTAAAAAAATGATAATATTCATATATTTCCATGTATTAGTAAGTTTTAATATGATGAAATAGAGAATGTTTAAATCCATGTCTTAAACTAATTATAATAAATATAATTTAAATTATTGATTTTACCTCATTAATTTAGAAGTTACATTGTAAGGAGAAATAAATTGACCAATAATCAAGCTAAAAAACTTTATCAAACAGGAATAGAATTAATGGGCTATGGGAAGTCTCAAGAAGCCATAAATTACTTCCGCGAAGCAGTAGAAGCAAATCCTTCTTGTATGGAAGCCAATTTAGAATTGGGATACCTTGTAGGTGCCACTGAAAACTATGAAGAAGCCTTAAAAGCATTCGATAATGCTTTAAAAATACAGAAAACATTTCCGGGGCTTTTTGGGAAGGGTATCTGCCATTTTTTCATGGAAGAATATGGAAAATCATTGGATGCATTTATGGACGCCCAGGAAATCGGTGAAAACGAAGACCTATGGTACTATTTGGGGAGTCTGCATTTAATTTATACAGACAACATTGAAGGTGCTATTAATTGTTTTGATATGGCCATATCTATTAATGAAAAATTTATTGAAGCATGGAATGATTGTGGCGTGGCTTACAGTATCTTAGAAAATGATGAAACAGCTCTTGTACATTTCAAAGATGCATTAGATATTGATCCTGAGTTTAAGCCCGCAATTTATAATATGGGTGCTACATTAGTTGATATGGAGCGTTATGAGGAATCATTAAAGTATCTGGATCGAACATTAGAAAGTGAGCCTGATAATTTCAAAGCCTTATTTTACAAGGGAAACGCGTTATATTCTATGGAAAAAGAGGAAGAAGCAGTAGAATACTTTAAAAAAGCTCTAAAGGTTGATAAAGACCAGGAAGAACTTTGGAATTACCTGGGCTATATTCAATCAAGCATTGGACAAAATCATGAGGCAATAGAATCTCTAAATCAGGCAATTAAACTCAATAATGATTTTGAAGAAGCTTATATTAATCTTGGAAATGTTTATCTGGCTTTAGGAAAAGATGATCTGGCTTTAGATCGTTTTAAAAGAGTATTAGAAATTTATCCAGATAATGAAGAGATCTTAAGGGAAATTGAGGATTTAAAAGGTAATTAGATATTATTTTGTTTTATTTTTGATATTTTATGTTTCTTTTTTTATTTCAACTCTATTTTCCAGATTATCATCTTATTTTGGTAGAAAAAAATAGGAAGATTTATTAATCGTAATATATTAACAAATTTTTAAAGGATCATATATTTTTTATCTGTTTCCAAGTAAATTAGTTATAATCCAACACTCTTAATCTACAAATAAATTTATACAGGTGTTAAAATGGTTTCAAATGAAGAAATATCACGAAGACTAAGAAATAAAAAAGAAGGAAAAGACATAAATCATTATTTGGTATGTGATTCTTGTGGTGGTTATTATGAATTGAAGCCCGGTGAATCACCAAAGGACTTTAATTTGGATTGTGAATGCGGGGGACAATTGATAACCAGTCCTTCTAATAATTTATATTCCCATGAAGACGAATATGTAAATTCTGAAGAAGAATATAAAAATTATGATTCAATTATACTAATAGGGTATATTTCACTTTTGGTATGTCCAATAGCCTTGATAATATCATTATATCTTCTTACAAGAGGTAATGAAAAGGCTAAAAAACATGGTATAATAATTTTAATTATTGCAGTTGTAATAATTTTTATTGCGATGTTTTTGTTACCTAGTTTATTAATATATAACTCATATTTTGGCTCTGATCATGGTCTTAGCTCATCAGCAGATGTTGTCCCTGTCAGATCTTCAATAAATGATACTGTAGCGCACCGTTAAACAACTAATTTCATTTAATTCTATGATCGGGTGATAAAATGGTTACTAATGAAGAAATATCCAGAATGCTTCAAAATAAAAGAGAAGGAACAAATAATAATGGTTATTTAGTATGTGATGCATGCGAAGGGTATTATGAGTTACAGCCTGGAGAATCATCAGAAAAATTTAATTTGGACTGTGAATGTGGAGGACGTTTAATTCAAAGTAGTTTTCATACTTTATTTCCAGATGAGTACTATAAAAAAGATTATAAAAGTGAAATATTCATTTCTTATTTCTTATTGCTTTATGGGGGATTTTTAGGAATTGTATGTGGAATTTATCTTTATACAAGGGACGATGACCATGCTAGATTTCATGGAAAAATAATAATTGGAATTGGTTCAGGTTTCCTGATATTTGTTGTCTTACTTTACACGTTATTATATTTTAAATAAAGTTATTTTAGTAGCATTCTGCTCTGCTTTTTTTTTAATTAATATTAAAATTATTTTTTGGGTAAATCCTTTTTTAAAGGATTGAACCATTGTTCCAGGCTTTTTTGTTCAAGATTTAATTTTTTAAGCTTTTCTAAAGCTCCATCAACACGATCCACAGAAAAATCATGCTTCTCGCATAAAAAGTCAATTACTCCTTCTCTATCAGCTTTCACCCATTTTATTTTATAATCATCAACAAAGTCATGATCAAGGAATATGTCCCTAATTTCCTGTGGATCAACATCCATTTCAATTTTAAGATGTTTCAATGCCTTATAAACATCGCCGTGTTTTTTAATTAAATTACGCCCTTTTTTTGCTCCAATTCCTTTTATTCCTTCATTAAAATCGGTTCCAACAAGTATTGCAACATCAATAAGCTGTTCTCGTGTTAATCCATTCTCCTCTAAAACTTCGTTAAGGTGAATCATCTCTAATTTGTATTTAGCGTTCCTGCTTGCAAGATTTTTAACCATTCTTGGTGCACCAAAGAGGGTGCAGTCATAATCTTGTGATGCAACACACCATGCATCTCCTTTACTTACCATGTATGATGCTTGGGCTTCTCCTTCGGATTTAGCTTGAATATAAGGGATTCCCATTAATTCAAGCAGTGCTTTGGATCCTTCAATGATTCCAGTTGACATTCTTGATGATCGAACTGCAAATTTACGTGCATCATCAATTCTTCCCTCTTCCAGGGCGTTTTTCCACTTTTTTTCTGCATCTGTTCTTATTTGACGCCTTTCATCCTGTGTGTCTTTTTTTAATTCATGTGCTTTACCGTCAAAAACATATACTGGTTTTATTCCATTATCCACAAGTGATGATGTTCTGTAGAGAATGCCGCTGAAATGTGAGGTGATATTCCCATCATGATCCATTAATGGAGTGCCGTCCATCTGCCTGATACTTGCTAAAAACTGATAAATTATGTTTGCAGCGTCTAATGCTACTGTTTTGCCCTTTAAATCCTTTAGTTTTATTTCATGAGCAGAAACAATATCTCTAAACTTCAATCCCATCATATCACCCGTTAATTAATAAAAAAATTGAAAATTATAAAAATTTGATTTTATTCTCTAAATAAACTATGTGGAAATGTCTCTTTTATCCTAATTAAAATGTCATCTTTGTAGATGATGTTATAGGTTCGTGTAAGCATCATTGAATCTGTGTTGAATATATCTTTAAGTTTGGCATCTGGTGTTTCAGCATCTATATTGGTTACTTCTCTTCGTGATTCAATGTTATACTTTTTTAATATGCGACCAATTGGAATATCTGCCTTTAGGAGATCTTCTTTGAAGTTATTATCAAGCTTTTTAATTGGAGTTAATGAAATAGCATGTATTAAAGGTTCTTCAGCTTTGTGTCTTATAATAACTGCTCTGTAATTAATTATATCTCCTTTATCAATGCCTAAATCCTGAGCTGTTTTGTCATCTGCTTTTCGGAATTCTTGAATAAGTGTTTTAACTTCTATACGTCCTTTCAAGACGTCAAGTATGGTCGTTACTGATCCATCGGTTGCAAGCAGTATTTTTTGTGCACTGGAAAGATTTCCAACGTTGTTTTCTAATTCTTTTATTTTTTCCATTATATTTATGTTCATGGTGTTCCCTTAGAGCGTTTTTAAGTATAAATGAACTTAATGGTTGATGGATCATTCATTCATTTTGTGGATTCCTTATTTCTCCAAATATGGCTGAATAAGCAGTTACTGCAGGATTTGCAAGGTATACAAATGATTTGGGGTCTCCCATTCTACCAATAAAATTCCTGTTCGTGGTGGAAATACACACTTCTTCATTTCCTAAAACTCCCATATGTGCTCCAAGACATGGTCCACATCCAGAATTACATACTATGGCTCCTGCATTAATAAATATATCAATTAATCCTTCACGCATTGCATTTAAATAAATATCAGATGATGCAGGTACTACAATTAGTCTAACATCTTCATGTACTTTTTTATCTTTTAATACTTCTGCAGCGGCTCTTAAATCTTCAAGACGTCCATTGGTGCATGATCCAATAAATGCCTGGTCTATGGAAGTTCCTTCAACTTTAGAAATACCAGAAACGTTATCTACATTATGTGGACACGCTATTTGAGGTTCCATGTCATTAACATCAAAAGAATATTCTTTTTCGTAATGTGAATCTTTATCTGATTTAACTACTTCAAAATTATTAATATTTAGATTTTTGAGGTATTCAAGGGTATTTTTGTTTGGTTCCATAATCCCATTTTTGGCTCCAAGTTCAATTGCCATGTTACAGATGGTCATTCTCCCTGAAACATCCATTGAATCAATTGTTTCACCGTGAAATTCCAGTGTTTTGTATGTTGCTCCACTTGAACCAATTTCACCAGCTATATTTAATATTATATCTTTTGCTGTTACAAATTTACTTAAATCGCCATTAACATTTATTTTAAAGGATTCAGGCACCATAAACCATGTTTTACCTGTTGCATAAACCATTGCCATGTCTGTGGCACCCATGCCTGTTGCAAAAGCTCCAAAAGCACCATAAGTGCACGTGTGTGAATCTGCACCTACAATAATGTTTCCTGGCTTAATATAACCTTTTTCTGGGAGTACCTGGTGGCAGATGCCTTCTCCATGAGTATAAATATTTTTAATGCCCTGTTTTTTGGCGAATTTCTTTGTTACCTTTTGAAATTCAGCTGAACCTATATTATTTGCAGGAATATTATGATCAAAAACAATAACAATTTTTTCAGGGTCCCAAACTTTATCAGCAATTTTATTAAATGTTTTAATAGTAGGGGGCGATGTTCCATCGTGTGTCATTGCTAAATCTATATTAGCTTCGATTATTTCTCCAGGGTGTACTTCATTTTTCCTTGAAGCCCTTGAAAGTATTTTTCGAGTGATATTCATTTAATTAACCTTTGGTTGTTATTCTTTCAAAAAGAGTTATGTGAGATTTTATAAATCTGCAAGACCACGTACAGATCTTACAATATCATTAAATAGTTCATCGTTAATGTATTTGCCCTTTTCTCTGCTCATCTTTATTTGTTCAACAATTTTACAAAGTTCATCCTTCGTAACTTCAATTCCGCATCCTTCAAGCTTTGCTTTGACAGCTCTACATCCGGAGTGTTTTCCAAGGACAATTCTTCTGTGATGTCCAATCATTTCTGGTAAAAATGGTTCATAAGTAAGTGGTTCTTCAATAACTGCGTCTACATGTATTCCTGATTCGTGTCTGAATACATTTTTTCCAACTATTGGTTTATTTTCAGGGACTTTAACATTTGTAAGCTCTTCTACGAGGCCTGAAAGTTCACAGAATTTTTTAATATTTAAATCTAATTCTACGCCGTAAACCAGTTTAAGTGCCATTACAAGCTCTTCAAGGGCAGCATTTCCTGCTCTTTCTCCTATTCCATTTACAGTTGTTGAAACGGCGGTGGCACCTGCAGCAAGACCTGCAATGGAATTAGCAATTGCCATTCCAAAATCATTATGACAGTGCATAGCTATTCCTGTTTTTATATCTTTTCTTAGCTCTCTTACAAGGTAATCTACACCTTGAGGGCTAATTGCACCTACTGTATCGGCTATATGTACCCGATCCACGCCATATTCTTCGGCTTTTTGATAAATCTTTTTTAGAAAATCCAAATCAGTTCTTGTAGCATCTTCAGCTGAAAAAGCCACGAAAATACCGTGATCTTTAGCATGTTCAATTGATTTCATACATATGTTTAAGGCCTGCTCTTTGGTCATCTTCAATTTATGTTTTAAATGGAGATCAGAAGTTGCCATGAATGTTATTATGCCATCAACATCGCAATCTATGGCTACATCGATATCTTCTTTCTTAGTCCTGGATAAAACAATTATATCTGCATTTAAATCCTCATTTACAATTGCTTTAATTGATCTTTTCTCTTCATTTGAAACTATGGGAAAACCGGCCTCTATTTGATGTATGCCAAGTTCGTCAAGTTTTCTAGCGATTTTCAACTTTTCAGGTGTCCTCAAACATACTCCCGGAGTTTGTTCTCCATCTCGCATGGTAGTATCATATATTGTAATGTTGTCTGGAAATTTTAAATCTGCGGCTTTATTGAAAGGGCTTACAAAATACTTCAAATCGTTCCCACCTTTATTTACTTAAAATAATCATTTATATTGAAACAAAATCCATAATGAATTTAGAAATCATTTTTTTGGGTTTTATCAAATTAATTTAGTTTTTGGATTGATGTACTTTTTTGTTTTTAATTTATATAACAATATGGTTTAAATAACATTTTTTGTTATATTTTATCTGTTTTTCCTTCTTTATCTTAAATAACATTATTAAAAGAAATTAAATGTATAATAAGGTGATTAAACATAGGAAATAAGTTATAATTTTATATTTGCGCGTTTTTTTCATTTAAAGTTAATTATAATTTTATTTAGAATTTATAATGATTTATTTATCCTTTATATATTCCCATAAGTTCTAAATAGGATTTTCTTTCAAATCCATCTTCAATACCAATTTTTTTGTATATTTCAAATATTTCCTCAATGATCTCTTCAAACTCTTCCCCTTCAGCAGCTTCTTTTTCTATTTCAACAAATTTACCTACTTTAAATACATTGTCCAACGATATAATAAACTCATTAAACATATAGGTTGTTCTTTCTTTTTCAACATCTGCAACAGGTTTGAATCCGAGGTTTTCTAATATAGAACTCATTTGTTGGAAGTTTTCTACATTAACTTCTAATTCTTTTCGTGTTTTACTCACATCATCCATTTTAGCGCCTTTATATGTGAGAATTATTTCTGATTTCCCATCAGTAGTAGTATTTCTTATTCTTAAAGCTTCATCAGTTATTTCAAAATCTCTATAGTTTGGATTATTAAAATAAGTGTCTTTTTGATGTTCAAATTTTGTTTTTATTGCATTAATTTCTTCTAATTTTCTTTTAACATCATTAAAATTTTTTGCATGTGCTTTAACTTCTACTTCTATCATACAATCGCCACATTTTTTAATTTATATAATCATTTTAATTTTAAAGTATTTATTTAGAAAATTAGAGTTAATGGATATTTAATTATTGGTAAAAACGGGAAATATATGATTTTGCATCATTTATTTGTATTAAATATTCATCTATTGCATATTCTATTGACTCATAAGAGGCAATTCTTAAATCTCTTTCATCAATTAATTTCCTTTTTTCTTTAATCTTATCTTGTACAGATTTCTGTCGGTTATACAAACCCAATACCTTAGAAGATTCATTTATTTCTTTTATTCGCTCAATATATTCCATTCTAAGGGTTCTAATATCCATGCGAATGTTATGTCTGATTTTTTCTAAAACTCTTTCAATTGTATATAATTTATCAGATAAAATAGAAGCTTCATCAACATTTTCTATGTCAATGATCATGCCTTCAATACCCAGCTCTTGAATTTGTTTTTCATAAAATTTTGGACTTATCATGATCTTCACAAGGGTATATTTTTGAGATTTTTAAGAAACATATATAAATAAATTTTATCTATTATAAATATTGTTGAGAAATCTATATTGAAATAATAATTTAGATACATTAAACAATGAAAAACAATAAATACTAATTAATAGTGATTAAGTTAAAGCTACGTTTTTGAATATATTATTATTTCAAAAAAGGTATTTTATGATTTTATACAGGAATTATGTCCTGTGATCCTATTCAAAATACATAAAACAGTTTTTTAATGTAAATTGACAACAATTTAATATAAAAATACATTAATTATAATGAATTAAAATCGTGGAGGAATATGCTTGTCGGATGTACCAATCAAAGTTGAAAATATTGTTGCTTCTGCAACCCTAGGGAAGTCAATACAACTTCCTAATGTAGCCCCGGCACTTGAAGGTGTCGAATATAATTTAGAACAATTCCCAGGACTTGTTTACAAACTTAAGGAACCTAAAACTGCAGCACTAATATTTGGATCAGGAAAATTAGTGTGCACTGGTGCAAAATCCATTGAAGACTCTATTAAAGCTATTCATATAGCTGTAGATAAAATGAGAGACCTTGACCAGGAGATACCAAAAGAATTTGAAATTAAAATACAGAACATAGTTGCTTCTGCAAATCTTGGAAAAACTTTAAATCTGGAGGCAGTAGCCTTAGATTTAGAAAACACAGAATACGAACCAGAACAGTTCCCAGGTCTTGTTTACAGACTTGAAGATCCTAAAGTAGTATTACTATTGTTTGGTTCTGGGAAAGTAGTATGTACTGGTGCAAAAAGCTTTGATGATGCCCAGCTTGGTGTTGAAAAAACGAAAGAAAGATTAGAAGAATTGGATTTAATCTAAATCCTTCAATTAGATTTAATATCGGTGATCTTTTGATTAAACTTATAGCCTTTGATCTTGATAATGTATTGATAGACGGTGAAGCCATTGACGAAATTGGCAAACTAGTTGGAATAGAAGACAAAATAGCAGAAATTACAAAAAAAGCCATGGAAGGAGAATTGGATTTCGAAACAGCCCTTAAAGAAAGAGTAACTTTACTTAAGGGTGCTTCAGTGGACGATATTAAAAATGTAATTGATGATATTCCCCTTATGGAAGGGGCCAAAGAAACAGTTGGGGAGCTTAAAAAGAGAGGATATAGGATTGCAACTATAAGCGGTAGTTTTGAATTTATTGCCAACCGCATGAAAAATGAATTAGATCTTGATTATACATTTGCAAATGTTTTACACGAAGAAGACGGTTTTTTAACCGGAGAAGTAACTGGACCTCTTGTAGGTGGTTCAAAAGCAGATGTTTTAAAAGAAATAATGAAAACAGAAAATTTATCTGCAGATGAATGCGCAGCAGTTGGCGATGGAGCAAATGATATTTCCATGCTTGAACTGGCTAAATTAGGTATAGCTTTCAATGCAAAGCCCGTTTTAAGAGAAATTGCAGATGTAATAATTGAAAAAAGAGATTTAAGAGAATTATTAGAATTATTTGAAGTAAATAATAAAGATGTAGATAATAAAGAGGTTTCTAAATTGCCTGAAGAAGATAACTTTGACGAACTCCTAGCTGAAAAAAGAACACTTGAAAAGAAACTCAGTGATCTTACAAAAGAACGTGATAAATTAAATGACGATGCAAAATCACAAAGAGAAATAAGAGACGAACTTAATGCAAGTATAAAGGATAATCTGAATACTGCTATTAAATACAGGGATAAACGTGACAAAATTAATGTCGAAGTTAAAAAATATAAAAAACTTCGAGATGAAACCAATGAAAAGCTTAAAAGTGTGGAATGGGCATCTGGAAAGAGAGATATAATAAATATCGAAAATGAAATCAAAAAACTTGAAAAAACCATAGAAACCAGAGTACTGGACATAAGGAAAGAAAATGAATTGGTTAAAAAAGTTACTGATTTAAGTAAAAAACTTCAGGATATGCATCAAGATGAAAAAATTCAAAAAGAAGCAATAGAGCTTAAAGAATTATCAGAATCATATCATGCTAAAGTTGTGGAGTTTTCAGATGAGGCTCAATCTACACACGAAAAAATGATTGAATACTTCCATAAAATAGACGAAATAAGAAATAAGGCTGATGAGGCTCATAATACGTTTATGGAAATAAGGAATAATGCATCTGGCAAACATGATGAAGTAAAGGAAGTTTTAGGCCATATACGTAAAATAAACAAGAAATTAGATAAAGTTAGGTCTAAAAAACGAAATATTGAAACTGAAGCAAGCAATAAAAAGAATGCTAAAGAAAAAGAGCATGCAGAAGACATATATCAGAAATTTAAAGATGGTAAAAAGTTAAACACAGATGAACTGTTGCTTCTTCAAAAACATAATGTTATTTAATTCATAATTTGAATTAAAAAGCATTAATATTCTCTTTTTTTTAAATAAACTATTGATTTTATTTTCTTTTTAAATTAATATTTAATAAGTATACTAATTCAAAATACATGTTGTGGTTGTTTAATCAACTTTTATTTAAAGATGATAAGAGATCCATTGTAACTGTTTCTGCAGATTTATCATTTAATTTTTTAAATAGTTCAATGGCCTTTCTAAAGTTTGAACTTACTTTTGCCATATCTCCAAGCACAAAATCCACTGTTCCAATTAAAACCAGAGAAATAGCTTCTCCTTTCTCATCTCCTAACATGTCAAAAATTTTATATGCATTATCAAAATATTTAAGTGCTGCACTAGTTTTTTCATTTTTAAGGGAAACATCTCCCATTATAAGCAATGATATAGCTTCTCCTTTCATATCGCCTATGTCACGGGACGTGTTGAAGATTTCCTGCAGTTCTTCCATTGGATCTTTGGCTTTAATATATATTTCATAAGCACGTGCTGATTCAAGCAATTTTATGACATTATCTATTTTATTTCCAATTTCTACAAAATCTGGGCTGTAATCTTCTTCAGCTGAAATTTCAGAGGGAAAGTCATCTTCTTCATATTTATCTTTTTCGGATTTTGCAGAGTCCATAGCATCTTGAATATCCTCTACTTCCCTTATTTTTTCTAACATATCTGCTTTGAGGGATGATCTAATAGAAGTATATGCTTTATATGCATCATTATAATATTTTAGAGCTGTATGGGTTTCACGCGTGCTGAGGTACGTATCTCCGATTAAATCTAATACAAAAGCTTCTGCTTCGCCATTTTCAAGTTCCCGATATATTTCAAGTGATTTATTTAGATTTTCAATAGCATAATCAAAATCTTCTTCTTCATTGTATAACATTCCCAGATTCATAAAGGTTTCAGCTTCAGTTTCCTTGCATAACTGGATTTTTTCCATGTAATGCTCAACAGAATGTTCTTTTTTCTTTAAAATATCAAATATTCCTATAAAAAGAAGATATTTCAGGTTCTTCGCCTCCTATTTCATGGATTTTCTAAATATGTGGTGCATACGCCTTTTGGTTGGCTTGGTGGGTCTGCTTTAAGTGTATATGCATAATCTACACCTGTTGCATTCTCAAGCATGGTGGCAAGGATGATGGATCTTAAGCATACTTGGGGCATAATATTGTTATTAACAAGTTCTTTGCATGCGTTGGCACCGCAACCGGTTATTGCAATTGAAAAGGTGTTTTTATCTTTTTGAACAGTTATATCGCCTTTTTTTATAAAATCCATATCTTCTAAACATTTTACAATACTTTCTAAAGTATCTAATTTGTTTTCTCCATCGAAATCTATCTCGCACATTTTTTTTAGATGTTTAAGTATGAATTCTGTTGCATTCCACCCTATTCTTTTAGTGTAAGCTATATTATTTCCAAGTAACTCCTCACGGGTCTTTTCTATGCTGTAAATCCAACTGTTCATTAGAAGATAAAATAGTTCTGTTCTTTCAAATTTATTTTCACTCATTTAACTCCTCTCCAATAATTATGCCGCTATCAGTGATTTCATAATGAGCTTTCTTTTTCTTTATTCCAATCATAGATTCTATTGTTATAAATTCTCCGTCGAGTCGTATAATATTGTCCACATTTTCTTTAATCATCTCTTCGGTTTCAGGAGTGGCTACTCCTTCTGTATACATTATAACTGATGTACCTCCTGCATCTTTTATACGTTTTATATAAGCTTTTAAAATCCGAATTACAAGTCTATCAGGATTAAATGCAAATGAAGTTGTAAGTGAATCAAAAATTGATCTAAATTTAGGGGACTTTGAAAATACGAATCTGGTTCCTACTCCAACTTTAACCATTAAATCTGTGGGGTTATTGAGTGAAGATAATTTATAAGTATTAGTATCAGAAATTTTACCTCTTGATAGCTTAGATAATGCATCTACTACGTATAATGTTTCTTTTTGCACGTACTGTTGTAAAAATAGATTTAAATTCACGCCATTTTGATCTAATTGGCTTAAACCGTAATCTGTGAGTAGGTATAGGCATGGTTCATCTTTTTGTAGTCCACGGTACATGAATTGGTAGCAGAATATGGATTTACCTGTTTTTGGTGGTCCGTAGATGAGTGTGGCAGTGCTTTCTGGAATTCCACCTTCATCTGTCTTTTTATCCCAGGCTAATTCATCAAATCCGGGAATCCCTGACTCAAGACGAGGAATTTCATCATCGCCTTTAAATGATACTTTCACTAAATCTCCCTCTCTTTAATGTTAATACCTTCATCAGTAATTTCATAAGGAGCTTTTCTTTTCCCACAACCAACCATGGCTTCAATGCTAACATTTTCTCCATCAAATCTGATAATATTATCTACAAGAGCCTTTAGCATGGTTTCAATTTGTGGATCGGCTGATCCTTCTGTATATGTAATTATCAGCGTTCCGCCGGCTTCTTTTACACGTAGTATGTAAGCTTTTAGAACTCTTATAACCAGCATATCGTCATTGAACGCTAATAATGTGGTCATTGAATCCAGTAAAGATCTAAATAGAGAATATTTCTTAAATAAAAACTGTGTACCTGTTTTTAATTTAATCATTATTTCAGTGGGATTATTCACAGAAGAAGTTTTATAAGTTTCAGTTTCACTTATAGCAGTTTCTGAAATGCCTGAAGCAGTATCGATTATGTATAACATTTCGTTTTGAATATATTCATCTAAATTAAAATTAAAATGCTTTGCATTTTGATCTAATTGGTTTAAACCGTAATCTGTGAGTAGGTATAGGCATGGTTCATCTTTTTGTAGTCCACGGTACATGAATTGGTAGCAGAATATGGATTTACCTGTTTTTGGTGGTCCGTAGATGAGAGTGGTGGTATTTTCAGGTAATCCTCCAATTCCTGTTTTTTGGTCACTGGTTAATTCATCAAATCCAGGGATTCCAGACTCAAGACGAACTATCATTTAATCACCATATAATAATCTTAAAAGGGCATCTAGTGCATCATTAACTCCTTTTTTCTCAGGTATAACTGCAGGAATTATGGGTATGTGTTCACCTAATTTCATTCTTTCCCTAATTTCTTCGGGGGATAAAGCACCTTCGAGGTCTTGTTTATTTGCTATAACTACTTTGGGAATTGCTTCGGCTCTACATTTGCTTATCATTTCTTTTGCTCTTGCAAATGTTTGTGGAGCAGTGGAATCTACTACAATAAAGGCCCCAACAGCTTCTTTTGATAAAACATCAAGTATCAAATCAAAACGTTCCTGACCCGGTGTTCCAAAAATATCAGCATAGAATCCTTTATAATCCACATGTCCAATGTCCATGGCAATTGTTGTTGGAAACTCTCCAAGAGCTTGCTTGTCAACAGAAACAGATGCTGTTGAAATTCCCTTTACAAAACTGGACTTTCCAGCATTGAATGGACCTGTAACAAGTATTTTGGGGATATATACTTTTACTCCTCCTGGCTGGAGAACAAAGAATAGAACCATGTTATCTGAAGGTTTAGTCCAACCTGCCTTTGCAACCATAAATCCTTGACCTATTATTACTCTTTCTTCAATAGATCTAAGCTGAACCACGCCATCCATGGCGTTTTTTATTTTATCAACCAATTCTTTTTCGTAGTCCCATTCAGTGAATATATATATCAATGTGACATTTTTTTCTTTTGCATATACATTCCATTTATTTACTGTTTCAATTGTATCATCATCGCCTAAATAATCTATAAGCATGGATAAATTATTTATTATCCCAATACCTTCGGGAATGTCGTTTATTGCCTTTAAAATAACTTCTTCTATCTGTGAATATTCATCTATGGAATATTTTCCTTGTGCAGGGGCTCCTATAAAAGTGGAACTTCCATCCACAAAGAATGCTTGATCATTATCTACTTTTGTTTGCAGATCCCATCCATACTTGTTGAATTCATAAATAATAGTATCTGGATCTGCTACATTGGTAAAAATAAAACCTTTGTCTTCTTCTTCAAGTCGTCCATGGAGCATTTCATAACCAAATGTTTCACAGTCAACACCAGGATATGCGCAAAATAGCAAGGAATCTCCTTGGGGGACGCCTCCTCCCAGGAAATCATCCAATTTGGGAATGTAGCTTTTTTTTATCAATCTTTACATCTCCTTGAGTATTGTATCCACTTGATTTGCACGGGATTCCATTTCAAAGAGGATAAGTCCAAGTTGAGCGTCTATTTCAGTTAATGCGGTTAATATTGCTTTGTCTCCTGCAGGCATTAAAACTATGGTACCTTTTTCAGTCTTTACAGATATTTCTTTTACAAATCCGGTGTTCATTTGTCCTGATGCTGCTTCTGCAGCACCCATTATGGTTGAACACAGAGCAGAAAATATTCTAGCGTCAACATCGGGAGGAGTTCTTGAATTTATTAACAATCCCTCTTTTGAAACTATTCCACTAGCTTTGATCTGTCCGACCTGCATAAGGCCGGTAAGCACATCATCCAGTTTTTCTTTTTTTGTTTTTGTCATATCCTTACCTCACGTACTTTTAGGCGAATATTCATATAAATTAATTTCCATAAGTTTAATTAGTTTATATGATAAATAACTTGGATAAAATTTAATTGGAGTCAAATAAACAAGTAAAAATGGATTTAAAGAGGTCAAATATTTATTATAGGTTTTAGGTAAAAAAAATAGGTAATAAATCAGCATCAAAGCTATTATAAATACAAATGAACATGTAACCTCTAAGTAAAGGCTCATTATAACATCATCTCCAAGTGAAATACTGCATTTGAATCTATTCATTTGGGTATATTACTATGATTTTGGTTTCATTAAAATTGGTTTAATGAAAATTATGATTGATAATTAATTTAATACTCATTATATAAATCTCTTTAGTTTGTTATCAAATGACTAAAGAGACTTATATCTCAATACTTCTTAATTTGAATATATTTAATCCAATAATCTTGTAATATATATTTTGATAAACAATTGTTATTAGATTAGCATGAATTTGGAAAATTGGATTTAAAAAAAAGGTTAATAATTAAATTAGAGAAAATAAATATAAAAAATTAGTATTCTAACTCTTCTTTTGTAGATTTAATATCAACTGTCCGCGGATTACGACCCATCTCAAGTATAAATTTGTTTACACGTTCCATCATATCTATATAATCTTTTTTGGAGATTTTAAATTCTTCAACCATTATATAATCAGGCATTTTTTTATTCAACTTTTTATATTCAATTATTTCTCCAACCATTTTTCGGTATTGTTTAAGATTAATTCTCTCCATTAAAATCGCCTTTTTTGAAATTTAAAGATGATATCTGATTCATTTTTATTGTATGTTTTTTTATTTATATGTATAATTAATTTGAATAAATATCTTGGATTTCTACTTTTGCATCTGGATCAAAAGGATTAGTTCTCATAGCCAGTGAAAAAAGGTAAGGATAATTATTCATTAGATGTTCCATGTATTGTAGCCATTCATATACTAATAAACTGTATGCTCTTTCTGTATCTGTTGCCAGGTGTTCATAATCAGCATTGGGAAGATTTGTCAGATCATCTCTGTTTTCAAGCTCCTCAGTAAGGTGAAACACTGCCCAGAGAAGATCTGTAAAAGTATCATGCTCCAGTAAATTAGGATTTGCAAGAAGGCTTAACATAAATCCTCTTTTATTTATTAGGAATTTCTTTAATTCGTTAAGATAATCTATGGAATTGGAATTGTCTTTTCCAATATAAACATTATAATCATAGTTTTTAATTTGCTCACTAATATCTAAAAAATCTTTTTTATCCCAGTTTTCAGTTATAAGAAGTTTTTCCCTTATTTTTTCAGTTTTCAAATCAAAATTAGAAATTCCTTTTAATAAATCTGTTCCAACTTCACTGAAAAATGATCCTATGACCATGTTAAGTTTTTGAAGTAAATTTCTTTTTTCCCGCTCACTTATAGCCCATTCAATGATTAAAATTACAAATAAAACTTCAAGGGGGATGTAGGCTACATCTATGAAGATATAGAACACGAGGTCATAGATTTTCCCAAAAACAAGATAATTCATTAAATAAATGGCTGCAGAAAGTAAGACCAGTGTTATTCCTAACTTGACTCTCCAGCTTATTTTTTTTAGTAATTCCATTAGAACCGCCTTTTAATCCATATAAATTATTTTTTTCCAACGATAATGGTTATAGGGTTATTTGCAAGCATCATGGTTCCTCTTTCTATGAGTTTACCCTTAGATATTGATACATTAACCACATTTAATTTCATATTTAGCTTATTCATAATTTTAATTGCTTCAGGAGGAGTTTCAACTAAAATAGATGTTACAATAATCTTTCCATTGGAACTGATTTTTTTATGACCTTCTTCTATAATTGAAGTTAAATTTCCTCCACTCCCTCCAATCATTAAAATATCTATTTTGGCAATGTTTTTAAAGGCTTCAAGAGCATCAATGTGCATAAGTTCTACTTTTTCTTCTAAATTGTGCTTTTTAAGGTTTTCTTCTGTAGTATTGATGGCTTTAATGTTTTGATCGATTGCATATACTTTTTTAGCTCTTTTTGCAAATTCTACAGTTAGTCCGCCAGTTCCACAGCCTACATCAACTACAATGTCATTTTTGGCTACATCTGATTTGCAAATAACAAGACACCTAATCTCTTCTTTTGTTGGCCCTGGAACATCTTTATTGGTTATAAAATCGTTGTCTGGAATCATATAAATCATTAAAAATACTTTTAATTATAAATTTTCATCATGCCATCGTTTAAAAAGATTATTATCAATTTCTAAGGCATCTAAAATTTTACCAACAACAAAATTACATAGATCATCAATATTTTCAGGTTTATGGTAAAATCCAGGCATTGCAGGTAAAATTATTCCACCTTCATTACTTATTTTAAGCATATTTTCAAGATGGACAGATCTAAATGGAGTTTCACGAGGTACAAGTACTAATTTCCTTTTTTCTTTAAGTGTCACATCTGCAGCTCTTGTAATGGCGTTATTTGCGTAACCATTAGCTATTGCTGAGACTGTCTTCATTGTACAGGGAGCTATAACCATTGAATTAAATCTACAGGATCCGCTGTTAATTGAAGCTGTTAAATCTTTGGGATCATAAATTACAGTTGTAAGCTGTCTTAACTCTTCTTCTTCCATGTTCATTTCATATTTAAGGATTATTTTGGCAGGATCTGTCATTAAAAGAGCTGTATCTCTATTTAATTTATTTAGGGCTTCAAGTAGTTTTACTCCGTAAACAACTCCACTTGCACCGGTAATTGCAATTACTATCATTATATCACTTTTTTTATTTTAATTAAAATATTAATCTGGATTAATATTGATTATAACCAGTCTTTTATATTTTTTTGCATTGTAAGTTCAATATAATTTTCAAATGGGAAATTTGAGGATTTTTGGGCATATTCATCTGGAACATAAATACATATATCTGCATAATTGAATCTAACATTTTTAAGAGCGTTAACCAGACTTGATATTTCACTTAATTTTACGTGTTCATCTCCAACAGATACCAGTGTTCGCATTTCGTTAAAAAAGGGATATTCGGGTATATCTATTATAGTGTAATCTGCTGGCGAGCCTAAATCTTCTGCAATTTCCAGTTCGATTTTTTTAAGTTTACTTTCTTTAATTTTAAATACGTCTTTAGGTTCTTCAAGATCGCTGAGTTTCACTGAAAATACTCTTTTAAATAAATCACGGTTATCTAACCGTTGGATAATATCTTTTACCCTACCTTTTTGTGACCTTGCAATTGAAACAATATCTGCATCGTCATAATTATAAATTTTTTTAGGATCAATTGTTTGGGTGTCAAATAACCATTTCATACATCTTCTAAACATTGAATTTATTATTCGTGTTGTGTGGTGCTGATAAACGCTGGGATACATTAAATATCTTGCAATAAGCGCAGATTCAGCAGCTTGAAGTCCTTTTAATTCAATAATTAAGTTTTCTTCTAATTTCATGGAATTTATAAGCCTTTCAACATCGATCATTCCATAAGCAACTCCTGTATAATAGGAATCTCTTACAAGATAATCCATACGATCTGCATCCAATTCTCCACTCATTATTTGGCCTAATGGGCCTTTTCCATTTATAATTTTGATAATTTCTTGTGGATCAAACATTTCAGACAATATGTCTGATAATTGGGACTCTTTAATCACATGGGAGGTTAAATATTCATGGGGAGTTTCCAATACTCCTTCTGAAACATGTGAAAATGGGCCATGACCTGTATCATGTAAAAGAGCACATGCTCTAATCATTTTTTTATCATAATCATCCAGACCAACATTATCTGCAATCTGGGATGCAATGTGCATGGTTCCAATTGAATGCTCAAAACGTGAGTGATTTGCACCAGGATACACAAGACTGGTAAATCCAAGCTGTTTGATACGTCTTAAACGCTGAATTTGGGGAGTGTCTGCTAATTTAATCTCAAATTCATCTACATCAAGATTTCCATGTACACTGTCACGTATAAGCTTCAAAATCACTCCTCCACCAAATTTATTCATTAATTTAGGTTTATCCGCCGGACATAATAATATTTGTTCCACTATCTGTAAATTCTTCTTTTTTAAAGTCAAGATCAAACTTTATACGTTCAATAGTCTCTTTTAGAGCATCCCGTGTTTCCTCGCGGTGTCCTCCAGCTACAACCACAAGTAAAAGTGAGTCTCCAGTATAAAATTCACCAATATAATGCACTGCTGCTATTTCAGCCACTTTATACTTATCTTTAGTTTCTTTTATAATGTTTATAAGTTCTTCTTCAGTTTTTTTAATATTGGAAGTACTTAAAATTAATTTCTGGACATTTTTATCCTTTTCTTTGCCTCTAACAATGCCTTCAAATGAGAATATTGCCCCGCATTCATCAATTTCAGGAATCTTTTTAACTTGCGTAATCAGATCACACAATGTAACTTCTGCATCATCTTTTGTTAAGATCTTTACATTTAAAGCCATATAATCACCGTAATATTAATTTAAGCCTATATTTTTAGATATTTTATTTAATTCTTTCAGATACTTCTTTTCTGGATAAATGTTTAAGTCTTGAAACGCCATCTATCTCTTTTATAACATTTACAACAGATTGAGGAACAAGTGACTCCCAATCATCATCTTCAAGCATTCTTTTCCTAACTTCGGTTCCAGAATAAATTTCACGATTAAATAAAGGCGGCTCTGTGACTTCAAATCCATCTTCAATAAAAAGACGTTGAACCAGGGAATTTCCAGAGTATATATGCTCAAATGGGGGTGTTAACATTTTAATATGTGCAACCCAAATAGAATTGCAAGCAACATCCTGTACTGGTATTATATAATATTTTGAAGCTGAAATACCATTATCAGTAAGGGCCTTGGTAAGCATCATTACTCTTTCACCTGCAGTAAATGGGTCTTTTGAGGTATGGCTTAATTGTGCACTTCCAATACCAATTATAACTTCTTCAACCTCTTTAAGAATGCTTTTTATTACCTGAAGATGTCCTTCATGAACTGGCTGCATTCTTCCAACAAGTAATCCTCTCAAAACAATCACCAATAATTTAATATGTTTTATATACTTTAATATTTAAGTATAAAAAATCGGATTTCATTATTTTATTTAATTTTAAAAACAAATTTTATTTCGCTATACACTTGCAAGTTATGTCAAAAATAGTATTTTTTTATTATCAATTGTTTATTTCATTCAATATTTTCTATTGAATATAGCATCAATTATGATCTCTAATTGGTTTTTTAAAAAACAAATAGAAAGAATATTATAATATTCTTTACAAACTGTATTCACTAGTTATAATGCTTATATTTCAAGGTGTAATCAATGATAGAAGTGAAAGACTTATCGAAAACTTATAAAATGGAAAACAGTGATGAAATCAAAGCACTGAAGGATATTAATCTTAATGTTAAAGAAGGAGAGATATTAGGAATAATTGGAATGAGCGGATCCGGAAAAAGCACACTTTTAAGGATTCTAAGAGGGGTGGAACCCTTTGATAGTGGTGAAATAATTCTTGATGACATAAAAGTGTCTTTTGATTCAACTCCTTACTACTATACAAAGCTTAAAAAGGTAACAGCGATCCATCTTCAAAGATCATTTGGTTTATGGGCAGAAACAAGTTTACAGAACGTAATAAGAAAATTATCTGGAGCTAAATATGGAGATGAATCATTACAGGATTTTGAAGATGCTAAAGAGGAGTTTGATGAACAGGCAAGGGAAATACTTAAAATTGTAGGTCTTGATCACAAAGCTGATCATTTTGCTCCTGTTTTAAGTGGCGGGGAAAAACAAAGACTAATTATGGCAAGACAACTTGCAAAACAGCCAAAAGTACTTCTGCTTGATGAACCTGCCACAATGTCATGTCCAAAAACAAAACAAGAAATTTTGGATTCTATAAAGAATATAAACAAGGAATTAGGAGTCACTGTTGTATTGGTATCTCATCTGCCGGAAGTTCACGAATATCTTGTTGATAGATTAGTTCTTATGGAAAATGGAGAGATTATTGATGAAGGTTCTCCTAAAGAAATAGTCACAGAATTTATGAAAGATATGGCACCAATGGAACCTTTAGCAGGGCCAGAGAATATAGGAGATCCTATAATTAAAGTAGAGGATTTAGACAGGCGATTTTTCCTTATTAAAGGTGGCAGTACTCTTCGAATTAAAGATATAAGCTTTGATATTAAAAAAGGAGAGATAGTGTCATTGATAGGGCCGAGTGGGGCAGGAAAAACAGTTTTACTTAGAATGATAGCTGGTCTTGATTTCCCGGATTCAGGAGATGTTCTTTTTAAATTGAACAGTAACTGGGTTAATATGCAAGATCTAGGGCTTGAAAGAATGAAGGTTAGGAGAAAAATTGGATTCATGCACCAGGAATTTTCTCTTACTCATTTTGCAACTATTAAAGACCAGATAGCGTCTCGGCTTGGGGTTAAAGACGAATATGTTTTATATGAAGCCCGTAAAAAAGCTGAAGAATTAGGAATTAGTGAAAAAATACTTGATATATTATATCAGCTTACAGATCTTCCAGAAAACGAAGCTAAATCACAATTAGAAAAAATTGGACTTTCATCTAACATTTTAGAAAAATTGTTCCCTAAATTTCCAGATAAAGAAGTTAAAAAATATGCTGAACCTGTATTTGAAGCACTTGATTTATCAATGGATATTCTGGATAGAAAATCTTATGAACTGTCCGGAGGCCAAAAAGTCAGAGCTACACTGGCCCTTGTATTAACATCCAACCCTGAAGTTTTAATATTAGATGAACCCTTTGGAGATCTTGACCCTATCACACTTAGAATGGTTTCAAATTCTCTTAAAAGAATAAATAAAAAATTTGGCACAACTATAATAATGGTCAGTCATCATGTAGACTTTATTAGAGAAGTTACAACAAGAGCATTGATGATTGAGGAGGGTAAGCTTATAGGAGATGGTGATCCTAAAAAACTATGCGATGAATTCCTCAAAATTTGTAATGCTAAATATCTGATGCAAAAAAATTAAATCATGAAAATTTAATAATATACATGATGAAATTTTATTTGAAATTTATTTAAACTAATAAGGTGATAAAAATGGATTTTGAAGAAATAGGCACTGAGAATGCATATAGAATACTCGCACCACGTCCCACTATTATTGTAACAACCATAAATAAGAAAGGAGAAGTGAATGCTGCTCCATTTTCTTTTACAATGCCTGTTTCAATGAATCCTCCCCTAATTGCCTTTGCATCAGTTACCAGTCATGATACATACAAAAATATAGCTGAAGTGGATGAATTTGTGGTAAATATTCCCAATGAAAACATTTTAAAGGAATTGTGGATAACAGGGGAAAAATTTCCCTATGGTATAAACGAAATAGAAAAAGCTAATCTTACCCCAAAATCTTCAAAAAAAGTTTCACCACCGGGAATTGATGAATGTGTAGCATGTATAGAATGCAAGGTGCATTGGATTAAAAAAGCAGGAGATCATGATATTATAGTGGGAGAAGTTTTGGATGTAAGTATTCAAAGTGATTCCCTAAAAGAAGGTCTTCTCGATGTTAAAAAGGTAAAACCAATCTTGCATTTAGGTGGAATGAATTTTGTAGTAGGGGATCATCTTAAAAAGGTAGAATAATCCTTAAACTAAAAGGAAGTGTATTTAATGTTTGAAACAATCGTTGTTCCCACTGATGGCTCAAAATTTGCTCAAAAAGCTGAGGATATGGCAATTTCTATTGCAAATAAGTATGATGCAAAGATTGTTGGGGCTTATGTCATTGATGATAAGCTTATTTATCCCTATGAAGTTCTTGAAGAAGAGGGTAAATCCATATTAAAAAATTTAAGCGACAAAGCAAAAGAAAAAGGAGTAATTGTAGATGAAATTCTTGTTGTGGGAAACCCTGCAAAGGATTTGGTTACAATTATCCGAAGAATGGATCCAGACATTGTTGTAATAGGAACTCATGGAAAAAAAGGTTTAGAAAAACTTTTAATGGGAAGTGTGGCTGAAAACATTTTAAAAACAGTAGAAAAACCAGTTTTACTTGTAAAATAATTTATTTTCTCTATTTAAGAATTTTTTTATTTGTATTGCTACTTAGATAAATCTAATTAGTATTTAGATGGTTGTGAATGATAATGAGGCTCTGGAGTCTTCATCCAAAATATCTTGATATAAAAGGTTTTGTTGCACTTTGGAGAGAAGGAATAATGGCTCGAAATGTCATTAGTGGCAAAAAACATGGTTATAAAAATCATCCTCAACTTGAAAGATTTAAAAAACAGAGATATCCCTTAATTGCGCTTGATACATATTTATTAAATGTTTATATGGAATCAAAACAGAGGAAATACAATTTTAATCGTGATTTAATTGGTTTTGAATTTAGTAAATCTAAAATGGAAGTAACCCAAGGCCAGATGTTATATGAACTAAAACATCTAAAAAGAAAGCTCAAATTAAGAGATTTTAAAAGATATGAAAAATTAATGGAAGTAAAATTTCCAGAGCCAAATCCTATTTTTAAAGTAGTAACTGGTAATATAGAGTCATGGGAACGCGTTTATTAAAAAAAAATCAGCATTATACCTATGATTTAGATAATTGATTCTACAAAATTTATATTAATATCAAATAACAATAATTAAAGTTAGTATTAAATTGAATTTATTGTTAGTAAAACATATCTGGAGAAATTAAATGGCAACTAAATACAAATGTGGAGTATGTGGTTACATATATGACCCTGAAACAGGCGAACCAAGAACAAAAACAGATCCTGGAACTTCATTTGAAGAATTACCAGATTTATGGCGCTGTCCAAAATGTGGTGCGGGCAAAATCAGATTTACAGCCCTTAAATAATAATTTAAATTATTAGATTCTTTAAACTGAATTTATGGATTTAATAGTTATAGTTTAGTGTAATGGAACATTTGGAGGTTAAAAAAATGCAGAAGTATATATGTATAGCATGTGGTTATGTATACGACCCTGAAGAAGGCGATACAATGTCAGGAATTGACGCAGGCACAGCTTTTGAAGATTTACCCGATGATTGGGTCTGTCCAATGTGTGGTGTTGGAAAAGATCAATTTGAACCTGTGGATTAAGCATGGTACTCCGAATTATTAAACCCGAAATTTACTATACTGGCGTTATAGATTGGGATAGGAGATTATTTGATGAAATAATCCCTCTCCCTGAGGGTACAAGTTATAATTCCTATTTAATAAAGGCCAGTAAGAAGAATGCACTTATAGATACTGCTGATCCCAATAAAAAAGAAGAATTTTTAGATAATCTGAAAAAAGTAGATATTAAGATTGATTATATTATTTCTAACCATGCAGAACAAGATCACTCTGGTTTAATAGGTGAAGTTCTTGATATTTATGAAGATGCAAAGGTTATAACCTCTCCAAAATGCAAAGAACTTCTAAAAGAACTTTTTTTAATTGAAGATGATAAATTCATAACAGTTGAAGATGGAGAAACACTCTCACTTGGAGATAAAACACTTAAATTTATTTACACTCCTTGGGTGCACTGGCCAGAAACAATGGTTACGTATCTTGAGGAAGAAAAAATTCTTTTTTCATGCGATTTCTTTGGATCACATATTGCAACAAGTCAACTATTTGTAAAAAACGAAGAACATGTCTACAACGCCGCAAAAAGGTACTATGCAGAGATAATGATGCCTTTCAGGCTTTTTATACGTAAAAATATGGAAAAAATCAATGAACTGGACATTGACATTGTAGCTCCAAGTCACGGACCATTATATCCAAAACCAGAACTTATTTTTGAAGCATATAATGCTTGGATAAGTGATAACACTAAAAATGAAGTAATCATACCTTATATATCAATGCATGGTAGTACAAAGAAAATGGTTGATTATTTAGTTAGTATCTTAATTGAAAATGGAATAACAGTAAAACCATTTAATTTGACCGTTTCAGACATAGGAGAATTAGCTATGTCTTTGGTGGATGCATCTACACTGGTTATTGCTACACCAACTATTTTAACTGGCCCTCATCCAAGTGTAGTTTATGCTACATATCTTGTTAATGCACTAAGACCTAAATTAAAATTTATATCCATAATAGGTTCATATGGATGGGGCGGAAGGACAGTTGAAATTCTCAAAGGAATTTTAACAAATTTAAAGCCTGAAATTATAGATCCTGTCATAATAAAAGGATTTCCAAAGGAAAATGACTTTAAAAGTATTGATAACTTAGCAGATGAAATTTTTAAAAAGCATAAAGAAATTGGTTTAATTGATTAATTTTAATGAAATTAGTTATCAGGAGGAGTAATATGATTAAAAAGAAGGTTTTGGATGCTTTGAATTCTCAATTAAATGCAGAACTTTATTCTGCATACCTCTATTTGTCAATGGAGGCATATTTTGAATCAATAGATTTAAGTGGATTTGCAAACTGGATGAGAGCGCAGGCACAGGAAGAATTAGCCCATGCAATGAAGTTTTATGACTATATAATTCAAAGAGGAGAAAGAGTTATTTTGCCATCTATTGAAGAACCACCATCTAAGTGGGAATCAGCTCATGCAGTTTTTGAACATGTTTACAAACACGAACAGAAAGTAACTGGTTTAATAAACTCTTTAGTGGATTTAACTGCTTCTGAAAGTGATCATGCTACCAATAATTTTCTCCAGTGGTTTGTAGCAGAGCAAGTAGAAGAAGAAGAGTCTGCTAGCAGTGTGCTTCAAAGAGTTAAACTTACAGCAGATTCACCTGGTGGATTGTTTATTTTAGACAATGAACTTGGACAAAGAGTATTTAATCCGCCTACCAAAGGAGAATAAATCTTTTTTTATTTAACATGATGATCATAATGTAATTTCTAAAAAATGAGGGTTTAAAATGGGTAAAAAAGTAAAGATATATGAAGTAAGGAAAACCAAGAAGATTGATGATGGTGGAACTGGTGGAATGCCACTTATTGGCTCAAAATTCCCTAAAATTAAGGATGTAAAAACAACAAAAGGTATTATAAAACTTCCAAAAGCCTTTAAAGGAAAATGGTTTGTTTTATTCAGCCACCCTGCTGATTTCACGCCAGTTTGTACAACCGAATTTTTAGAATTTCAAAGAAACTACAGTAAATTCAAGAAACTAAACTGTGAATTAATTGGATTAAGCATTGATCAGGTCTTTTCACACCATAAATGGATTGAATGGATAAAAGAAAACTTCAAAGTAAAAATTGAATTTCCAGTTATAGCTGATACTGGTGAAATAGCAAGTAGATTAGGTTTAATCCATCCAGCTAAAGGAACAAATACTGTAAGGGCTGTTTTTATTGTAGATCCTGAAGGAATCATCAGAGCAATGATATATTACCCACAAGAGCTTGGAAGAAACATGGATGAAATATTAAGGGCAATTGAAGGTCTTAAAGTTAGTGAAGAAGAGGGAGTGGCTATTCCAGCTAACTGGCCTAAAAATGGATTTTTTGGAAGTGATGTCATAATTCCACCAGCTGGAGATGAAGAAACAATCAAAGAAAGACAGAAAAAATCTAAAGCCGGAGAATATGAATGTGTTGACTGGTGGTTATGCCATAAGAAATGGTTTAAAGCCTATGAAACATCTAAATGGAGAGATATTTAATTAAAGACGAAATATATCCAATTAAGTCAATAATTAAGTAAAGGAGGTAGTTAATGTGTTAAGAAATTATTATGAGCTACCAAAATTAGATTATGAATATAATGGGTTAGAACCTTATATTTCAGAAGAACAGCTAAAAATACACCATCAAAAGCATCATCAAGCTTATGTTGATGGTGCAAACGCGCTTCTTAAAAAGTTTGATGATTCTAGAGAAAAAGGAAATGATTTTGACATAAAAGCCACTGCTAAGGAACTTTCATTCCATGTAGGTGGATTTGTGCTCCATAAATTGTTTTGGAAAAACATAGGCCTTGCAAGTGAAAATGGTGGAGAACCCCATGGAAAAATAGCAGAATACATTAAAAAAGATTTTGGAAGCTTTGAAAGATTTAAAAAAGAGTTTTCACAGGCAGCAATTAGTGCTGAAGGTTAGGGATGGGCAGCATTAGCATTATGCAGATTAACTGACAGATTATTCATAATGCAAATTGAAAAACATAACTTCAATGTAATTCCCAACTTCAGAATAATGCTTGTTCTCGATGTGTGGGAACATGCGTATTACATTGACTATCAAAACAGAAGGCCTGATTTTGTTGAAGCATTCTGGAAAATTATAAACTGGGATGAAGTAAACAAAAGAACAGGAACGTGGCTGAACTCTCCACTTTAAATTATTTTTTTTATTTATTCTATCATTAATTTATTTTAAATATATAATTATTTCAAAGACTGAAATGATATGATAAAATATATTAGTTTATAAATTAGATTTCTAACCAGTTTTAATGATAAATAATTCAAACTAACTCATTGATAGGCAGGGAGATAAATGATCTGGAATGAAGAAGCAGAGTGCATGTCCAAAGAGCAGAAGGAAAAATTACAGCTTGAAAGATTAAAAGATGTTGTAAAAAGAGCATATGAAAATGTTCCCTATTACAAAAAGCGATTCGATGAATTAAATATCAAACCAAGTGATATTAAAACTCTTAAAGATATTGAAAAACTTCCTTTCACTGAAAAATCTGATTTAAGAGCAGCATATCCTTTTGGAATGTTTGCAGTTCCAGAAGATGAAATAATAGAAGTGCATACATCATCAGGGACAACAGGAAAACCCACAGTTTCAGGATATACACAAAAAGACATTAAAATCTGGGGCGAAGTGATGGCAAGGGCCTTGACTATGGCTGGAGCCACAAAAAAAGACTTTATTCAAAATGCTTATGGATATGGCCTATTTACTGGAGGATTAGGCGTACATTATGGTACACAAGAAATTGGGGCTACTATTGTTCCTATTTCTGCGGGAAACACCATGAGGCAGCTTGAAATAATGACAGACTTTGGAACAACCATAATTTCATGTACGCCATCTTATGCACTTTACCTGGCAGAAGTCGCCGAAAAAGAAGGAATAAATACAAATGAGATTAAATTAAGGGCAGGAGTATTTGGGGCTGAAATGTGGACTGAGGAAATGAGGAATGAAATTGAAAAACGTCTTAATATTATTGCACTTAATATTTATGGGCTTACAGAGATTATAGGGCCAGGAGTGGCTATGGAATGTGAAGATAAGGGAGGATTACATATTTCAGATGATCATTTTTATCCTGAAATCATAGATTCTAAAACACTGAAAACACTTTCTGAAGGGGAAAAAGGAGAATTAATTCTTACTACGTTAACTCGAGAAGGAATGCCTATAATTCGTTTCCGTACTAAAGATTTAACATCTTTAAAAACGGGTAAATGTAAATGTGGAAGAACTCTTATTAAAATGGACAGAATCACTGGACGTACTGACGATATGCTGAAAATAAGAGGAGTAATTGTATTCCCATCACAAATTGAAAAGGCGCTTTTAAAGATTGAAGGCCTTGAACCAATTTATCAGATAATAATCACAAGACCTCATCATCTGGATGAACTCGAGGTTCATGTTGAAACCTCTGAAAAACTCTTTTCAGATGAAGTAAAACATGTAGAAGAAGCTAAAAAAATGATTGAAAATCATATACATAGCGAAATAGGATTAAGAGTAAATGTAACTCTTGTTGAACCGCAGTCAATTCCAAGAAGTGAAGGAAAAGCAGTAAGAGTTATTGATAAAAGAGAATTTTAAGATTAATTATTGAAAAAGAATTAAGGAGCTTTAAATATGAAATTAAAACAAATTTCAATATTTTTAGAAAATAAAAAAGGAAGACTCTGGAAGGCATTAAGTATCATAAAAGATGCAGGAATCAACATACGTGCTCTTTCAATTGCAGATACATCTGAATTTGGGATTTTAAGAATTATAGTCCCAGAACCTCAAAAAGCTAAAGCAGCACTGGAAAAAGGTAACTTTGTAGTTAAAATGAATGATGTAATTGCTGTTGAAGTGCCTGATGAACCTGGAGGGTTAGATGGAATCCTTGAAATATTAAATAAAGGCGATATCAATGTGGAATATATCTACGCTTTTGTTGAAAAAAAAGGGGAAAAAGCAATAGTTGTTCTACGTACAGAGGATGTTGATGCAGGTATAATGGTTTTAAGTAAAGGTGGAGCTACAATGCTCTCATCAGAAGAAGTTTATGTTTTATAACTCAGTTTATAGATTTCAAATAATCAAAAAAGTTATATCTTAAATTTCCATTGGAGATATTTACCATCAATTGTGATATGTAAACTTTTTGGAATTTAAAATGAAATTCTGAACTTAATTAATGCGATAATAAAGTTTTATGTGGTGAAAAATTGAAATGTCCTGAATGTGGATCTGAAAACCCTAAAAATGCAAGATTCTGCGAAGAATGTGGAAAAAATTTGCCAGAAGAAGAAATAAGAAAGCCAGGCACATTTAAAGCTACTTATAGAAAAAATAAACCTTCATCAAATGGAGGAATAAAAAATAAAGTAATAATTGCATTAGTATGTATATTTGTAGTAGCAGCTTTTGTTGGTCTTTATGCCATTTCTCAAAACTTTAATACAACAACATCTCCTCAAGGTGCGACGGTTTTCATTTTAAATCAAGTTTCAGGTGCTTCTGAAGTCACTGACACAAAAACAGGTGCAGTTTACCCCATAACAGTTGAAAATTATAGTATTGGAGGTGGTTCAGGGTTTATTATTAGTAAAGAGGGATATATTGTTACAGCAGCCCATGTTATCAGTGACCCCAAATCAGTGGATTATGAAGATAAGATTAAAAAAATGGACAGTAATGATTTACAATTTTATGTAAACCAGGCAGCAATCTATATTTTCCTGGAGCAAACTCAGCCAGATTTGGTGTCTAACATAAGTGATGAACAGTTAGATAACTTAACAACAAAAGCAATGGCAGATGGAACTGTAAGAGCAACAAGATATGAGCAAAACATTTATGTAATGGGTCCTGCATTTCCAGATAGTAACGAAACTCCGTCTAAAGTAGAATTGATAGATATGGGAAATGTAGACGCTGGAGTTGATGTAGCGCTCTTAAAATTGGATGAGATAAAAACCAGTTTACCTACATTGTCATTAAGTTCTGAAAAAATTGAAGTGGGGGAAAATGTACGTACTTATGGTTATCCCACTGAGCAATTTGACTTTTATGCAAGCTTAGATGAGAAAAATCAAACAAAAGATATATGGAAAAGCATGCTAACTGCATCAATAACTAAAGGTATTGTAAGTGCAGAAAGAACATGGACAAATGGAACCAAATTTTATCAAACTGATGCTGCTGTAGACTATGGAAACAGCGGAGGGCCAGTAACTGACGATAACAATAAGGTTATAGGTGTTCTGGTTATGGGTTTTGAAAAACAGGGATTCAACTTTTTCTTACCTTCAGAATATGTAATAGAACTATGTAATAAAAATAAAGTTTCTTTAAATGGAGGATCATTTTTTAACTTCTAAATAAACCATAATTATTGTTTAAACCATTATAATTCTTTTTTAAAAAAAAGGAGAATATAACTTTATTTTTTAGTTAAATAAGTTAATAAAAAAGAAAGATAATATTAAATGTCATTCATTATTTTCCTTTTTATTTTCTCAAACTCTTCTTCATCTATAGCTCCCATATCCAGAAGTTCTTTTGCTTTTTCAATCTTAACCATTGATTCAGCAGTTTTTTTTGCTTTTAATTTTTGAGTTGCATGCCTTTTTTGAGCAGAAGCTGCAAATTTACTTCCTAAATCTGCATCAACACCTTTTATTTTAATATTACTTTCATCAGTTAATATTTCAATAGTTTTAATTCCAGATTCTTCCTTAAATGATATACTGTTAATGTCTTCGTATTTAAGCATCTGAATTTCATCACCTAAACCTTCAATAAATCCATTCCTGTTAAAATTCAAACCATCTTCACCTAAAACCAATTCTCCAATTACTAAATTTTCAGAAGTATCTTTGGATTTTTCTTTCTCTTTCACAAGTTCATTTTCAGGTTTTTTTAAGGTTTTTTCCTCTTTTGGTTCAGTTTTAACGGTTTCTATTAAAGATTCTCCACAAACAACACAGAACTTTGCATTTTCTGGATTTTGGGCGCCACATGCAGGACATTTTTTGGTGTTTACATTTTCTTTAATATCCTGAGGCTTAATATCAACAGTTTTTTCTACAAAACTTTTTCCACATCCAACGCAGAACTTCGCATCAGCATGGTTTACAGTACCGCACTCAGGACACTTCTTTTTACTAGTTACTTCAGCCTCTACAACCCTCTCCTTTTCAGGACGTTTTCCTTGTCTACGTGCTGCAAGTCTGCTACTTATTTCATCACTTGAAACCACAAAAATCACCTCATTTTAAACTTAAATAAATTTATGAAACTGATTTAAAGTACCTTTCATTCCATATTTAATACTTTCTCTTGTAAAAACTCCTGCATTTTTAACTGCATTTTCTAAGTTATCTCCTTTTACAAGGGATGATGTTACAGCTGATGAATAAGTGCAGCCACTACCATGGGTATTATTACTTTCAATAAGCTCCCCCTCAATGACTTTAATTGAACCATCATAAAGCACGTCTGTTCCTTCAAGATGACCTCCTGTTATTACCACATTACATAATTTTCCAATTTTTAGGGCAGCTTTTATGGAATCATCAACATTTTCAATAGTTATTCTGGAAATTTCCTGAGCTTCATATATATTAGGTGTAGCTATCGTTGCTATGGGTAAAAGATGTTTTTTTAAGGATTTAACCATATCTTTTTTTGATAAAAACCCTCCAGAACCTGCAACCATCACGGGATCTACCACTGCATTCAAATCATATTCTGAAATTTTTCGAGAAACCGTTTTTATGATTTCATCAGAATAAAGCATCCCTGTCTTTACAAATTCAATATGCTCCTGTTCTAAAAGGGTATCAATTTGTTTTTCAATAAATGATGTTTCAACAGCTTGAATTCCAGATACTTTTTCTATATTTTGGGCAGTGATTGCTGTAATAACTGCAGTTCCGTAAACACCTAATGCTGTAAATGTTTTAATATCGTTTAATATTCCGGCACCACCAGACGGGTCAAATCCGGCAATACTCATCGCAATCATGCAGAAACCTCTCGGTTAACATTCAAACGTTCTGAACCGTGATTAGATCTTACCTTTAGATGTATTTTTCTTAAATATGCTCTTGCTTCAGTTTCATCTCCATGTAACATTATTTCTCCAAGATCTTCAGCAGTATTTACGTCTAATGATAAATAAAATGAATCATATATTTTAAAAATTAAATCTTTCTTTTTAGCTTCTTTAATATGTTCAAAAAAGCTATAATCTCCAAATTTCACTGAAAACCCAGATGAAGGACAGAGGAGAGTGTTTGTTCCTCCTCCTTTTGCTGGAGCTATAATAACATTAAATTCTTTACTTTTATTTAATATGTCATTAACATGGCTTTTTTTGATTAAAGGAACATCAGAAGGTATTATAAGTACATTATCACAGTAATTAGAACAATATCTCATGGCCTGAGCTAAAGCACCATTTAAATCAGTAACACCATTTTCTTTTAATGTTATAACTCCCAAATCATTTGCATAATTTAAAACATTATCATCTGAGCTTATAATCACAGTATTTTCTACAGAACCATTTAAAGCTTTTATAACATCTTTTAACATGGCTTTTAGTAGGTTTTCACGCTCTAATACAGTTAGTTTTGGAGATAATCTGGTTTTAGCATCTGAAAATTTTGAAACTGGAATTATTGCAAATGTTTTCTTCATTTTCAACTCTCTGTGACTTTTTATTAGTAAAATTGGCTAAACTGCTATTAAATGGTTTTATAAAGTATTTAATTATTTATTACATTCCCAGTAATCCTTTTAACCAGTTTGAAAAGTTATCTATCCAAGTTTGGGGATTTCCAACATTTAAACCTTGTTTTTGGTTTAAATCTTTAATTTCAGATTCATTCACATTAAAAGTTTTCATAAGGTCACTTTTAGCATTAGATACATCTTGCCGGAATTGTGTCCATGATATTTTCTTTGTATCTACAATAGCCACAGGCTCTCCAGTGTAAATATTCAAATTTCCTCCAGACATAATTAAATAAATTTGAAGCTGTGCTTTATAGGCACTTTCTGGATCTAAAGGATTAGAATTCCGTATAACTTGAGTTACACCATTATAAGTGCTGTTTACAGGTAATAGTTTCGTGTTAGCAACTGCTCTTTGGGAAGGCTCGATACAGTAAGCTTTTACAGTTTCATTTGAATTTGAAGCTACTTTTTTATCTTCTCCAATCACCAAATCCTGTGAAGGAGTGCTTGATAAAACATCTCCTTTTTTAACTTTAACTGCCACATTTCCATCATTTGTTATTATAACCTCATGAGGAACGGTTCCAGCAGAGGTTTTTTGAATTACTTTAATATTTCCATTGCTGTAGGCGTCTTTAAGCGCTGTTCCTCCAGATACAGAATAACTTAAATATCCTGAACCTAAAGCAAATATTAAGATTACAAATATAATGCTTAAAACCCTTATATTCATTTAATTTTCTCCATAATTTAATTAATATGTTTTAGCAATTAATGTTTTGCATTTAGCAGGTTTTTTACAGTTAATACACTCTTCAGTGGCTGCATTTTCATCTTGAATACCTAAAATATCTACTTTAACTTTTTCTTCTAACTCTTTTCCACAGGCTTCGTCACCACACCAGTAGAACCGAGCTATGCCTTTATTGTCTTCAATTTCACTTGCAGCTTCTTCAATTGTTTGAACATCTTTTATATGTTTATTAAAAGCGTTCCATGCATTTTCTTTCATATCATGACTTATATTTTCCAGTATTGACTTTATATTATTTATAAATTCATCTGATTCAATAGAAATGGTTTCTTTTTCGAGTTTATCTCTTCTAAAGATGATGGCATTTTTATTTTCAATATCACGAGGACCTATTTCCATTCTTAAAGGAACTCCTCTCATTTCATACTCATAATATTTTTTACCAGCCCTAATGTCTCTACCATCAAAATAAACTCTTAAACCTGCTTTCTTTAGTTTATCTGTCATCTGCTGGCAAAATTCTAAAACTTCTTCTGCTCTTTTTTTAAAGATTATTGGAATAATAACGATTTGGTAAGGTGCCACTGCAGGAGGTAAACATAATCCTTTTTCATCGCCATGAATACCTATGATAGAGGCTATAACTCGGTCAGATACACCATAACATGTTTGATAAACATATTCATGTTCGCCTTCAGCTGTTTCATAAGTTATGTCGAAAGTTTTAGCAAAAGTTTGCCCTAAATTGTGTACAGTTCCAATTTGAAGTGTTTTACCGTCTGGAAGAATGGTATCAAATGCCATAGTGTATTCAGCACCAGGGAATTTATCCCATTGAGGTCTTTTACTTATTGAATAAGGAATTCCAAGCATATCAAAGAATTCTCTATAAATTTTAATTGCTTTCTGTACTTGTTCTTCACATTCTTCACGAGTAGCATGCACTGTATGAGCTTCTTTAAATGTAGTGATTTCCCTTACCCTTATAAGGGGCCGTGTATGTTTTGTTTCATATCTAAATGTGTTAACAATTTGATAAAACTTCATGGGGAGATCGCTATGGGATCTAACCCATAATGCAAACATAGGGTACATTGCAGTTTCGCTTGTAGGTCGAAGGGCAAGTTTTTTATTTAATTTGGTGAGTCCACCGTGTGTAACCCAATAAACTTCTTCTTCGAATCCTTTGACATGTATAGCTTCTTTTGCAAGCTCATCTTCAGGAACTAATAATGGGAAAAGTACTTCTTCATGAGTTTCATCTAAGATTTTTTTTAAGATATCTAATGTATATTTTCTTATTTTGAATCCTTGCGGTTGCCATACGTGCATTCCTTTTACAGGATATCTAATATCGATTATTTCTGCTTCTTCTAAGATATTGTGGAACCATTCACTGAAATCTGTCATTTATTCACCTGATTAATCTAATAATAAACAGTATATATTGTAATTGAATTTCTTTGTAAATAATATGTAAATATTGTTATTTTAGTTATTTAAAATTAAGTAAAATTAAAATATTTTTTAGATATTCATAAAAATTAAAAACAAAAAAGAAATTTCAATGTCAATTTCCATCTAAAAATCTAATAAAACATTTCATTAATTTTAAAAAGCTGTTTTATTGAAGAATAAAAAGTAATAGTACATAATTAATGAATATAACATTTATAATCAATTAGGGCATGATATACAGATGATCTAAGGATTTTCAATACTTATTATTAATGAAAAATCTCTGCAATATAATTATGCATAAATTTTGAATGAATAGGGAGTTAAAACTATTTTTTTTACTGTAAAACTCCCTAAAACAGGTTTAAATCCATTAACTTTTAACGTGTTTAACTCCTCTTCCTCTTTTACTTCCAGCTTTTCTATAGTTGGGTTTTTGTCTTGTTCTAACTTTAGTTCCTTTCACTTTTGCCATTTTTTCAACTCCTAATTTATTAATTTTATTATTTGTAACTGTTACTTGAATTGTATCTGCAACACTCAATAAAATGTTTGAGAGCAGTACTCAAATTTTCTTTTTTAACCTAAAAAGCTATTGCTTATTTTTAGTCTTGTATTGTGATTAGAAATAGTTGTGATTATTAGATCACTATTATTTATCATCTATTTTATTTTTAATATAGTTTATATAATTTGTTACTTTTACTTTGAGATTATTTTTTTTAATTTTTTCCTTTTTCAATTTAGCTTTTATGAATTGAAATAGTAATTTTCCAAAAATTTGATAAAAAATAGAAAAAGATATTTGATTGGTTAAGAATAAAGATTGTAAAGAGCATTATATACTATGTTAAGAGATATTTACAGTTAGATATATTGATAAATCTTTATTTAACACTTTATCATTAAAGATAATATAACATAATTTAAAGCAGATAAATTGCAAAAACAATAAAATAATAAATTTATTAGGATATAAGGACGATAAAATGGATTTTAGAAAAATTCAACTACCAAGAGAAATTTATACAGGAGCAGGAGTAATTGAGAAAACAGGCTCTATTTGTAAGGGTTTAATGTTTAAAGGCAATGTTTTAGTAGTAAGTGGACCCAATACTCTTAAAATTGGTGGAGAAAAGGCTATAGAAAGCCTTCAAAACGAGGGATTTTCTGTTGAGACTTTTATAATTGATAAAGCTTCCCAAGAAATTGTTTTACAGGTTCAAGATATTGCAAAGAATGTTTCTGTGGTTCTGGGAGTGGGCGGTGGAAAAGTAATAGACACTGCAAAACTTGCAGCAACAAGAAACAATATTCAGTTTGTCAGTGTTCCAACAGCTGCTTCTCATGATGGAATAGCATCGCCAAGGGCCTCAATAAAAGATGAAGGTGGATCAGTATCTCTTGAAGCTCAAGCACCAATTGGAGTAATTGCTGATACAGAAATTATAAGTAAAGCTCCATTTAAACTGATTGCAGCAGGATGTGGAGATATAGTATCAAATTATACTGCTGTTTTAGACTGGAAATTAGCATATAGGCTATTAAATGAATATTATAGTGACTCAGCAGCAGCTTTATCACTTATGACTGCAAAAATGACATTAGAATCAGCTAATGCTATAAAAGAAGGCCACATTGAAAGTGCAGCTCTTGTTGTTAAAGCATTAATAAGCAGCGGAATGGCCATAAGTATTGCAGGAACAAGTAGGCCTGCAAGCGGTTCTGAACATAAATTTAGTCATGCTTTAGATATCATTGCACCTGAGCCTGCGCTCCATGGTGAGCAATGTGGACTGGGCACCATAATGATGATGTATCTCCATGGTGGGGACTGGAAATTTATAAGAGATACATTAAAAATCATAAAAGCTCCAACAACTGCTCGTGAATTAGGAATAGAACCAGAATACATTATTGAAGCTCTTAATATGGCACATACTATTAGAAAAGATAGATATACTATATTGGGAGATAGGGGACTTACAAAAGATGCTGCAGAGGAACTTGCAGCTGAAACAGGAATTATATAAACTCGCATGTGTTTTAAAAAGAGCTAACTCAAATATCTTAAAGAAAAGATGAACTATATGCCCAAACACATAATGATTTTTATAGTGAGAAGTATAAACATGGGTATGACAGAGTAATATTCATTGATTTAATTTTATATAAAAAAATATTATTTAAAGGAGATAAACAATGATAACGCTTATTGGAAAAGATCTTGCAGAAGAAGGACTTAAATTCATTCAATATGGGGCTTCTGCAGAATGTGAAGCGTGTAGATTTAGAAATACGTGCATAGATTCTCTTGAAGAAGGAAAAATGTATGTAATAAAGGATGTAAAGGATACAGAACATCCCTGCCCTATTCACAACAATGGAAAAGTAAAAGTAGTTGAAGTGGAAAGAGCAGATATTGAAACACTTGTTGATTCTAAAAAGGCTTTTGAGGGATCTATGATTGTAGTTGACTTTCCAGAATGTGATAAAGAGTGTACTATGAGAGATTTATGTTTTCCCGAAGGTTTATACGAAGGGGACAAATGTAAAATTATTAAAACAATAGGAAAATCTCCTAATAAGTGTTTAAATGGTTTAAATCTTAGTTTAGTACTTTTAAGGCAATAAAATATATTTACATTTTCATATTACTTGTTATTATTTATATTTTAAAATTATAGGATAGAGGTTTAATTTATGGAACTAAAAAAAATAGTAGGATATGCTGCTGCAGAATTAGTAGAAAATGGAAACGTGGTTGGACTTGGAACTGGATCTACAACCCATTATTTTATAGAAAAACTGGGTGAACGTATTAAAAATGAAAATATGGAAATATTAGGTATCCCTACCTCTTATCAGTCATTTTTACTTGCAAAGGATTCTGGAATTATAATTACAACTCTTGAAGAAAATAATATTGACATTTCAGTTGATGGTGCAGATGAAGTTGACAGTAACTTTAATCTAATAAAAGGAGGAGGAGCTGCGCATACAATTGAAAAAATCGTTGATGAAGCTGCAACAAAGTTTGTAGTCATTGTAGATGATTCAAAAATAGTTGATAAACTTGGAGCATTCCCTGTTCCTCTTGAAGTGATACCTCAAGCTTGTAGAACTGTAAGTAATCATGTAAAAAAATTTGAAGGAATACCTTCTTTAAGAATGGCAAAAATGAAAGACGGGCCAGTTATAACAGATAATGGTAATTTCATTGTTGATGTTCAGTTTAACGCCATAGAAAACCCTGCAAATTTAGAAAAAGATCTTAATGCAATTCCTGGTGTTGTAGAAAATGGAATATTTGCCGGAATTGTAGATGAAGTTTTAGTAGGGACTGCTGAAGGTGTTAAAACTTTAAAAAAAGTGTAAATTAAAAATAAAAATATTTTTTTTATTTATTTTGATGGTCAGATATTGATTTTTCAACCACTCTAATTATTGCATCATCTAAAAATTGGGTTCCACCATCAATTTCATCGGAAACAATGGGGATATTATCACAGTATACTACATCTAAACCTGATTTTAGGGCATCTTTAGTTGCTACGTCAACTGCAGCAGCTTTTAACTCTGTAAGCATTATATCTGCATCATCAATATATTTAACAATGTCTTTTTGAAGTAACGGTCTGTTAGAAAGATGAGGTGTTGTGCCAACAACTTTACAGCCATAATTATCTTCAAGATGTTTTACGAGCACTTTTTTTACTGAATCTGGAGCAGTTGTTGCAAATAGAACATTCTTATTGGTTATATCATCTAAAGGCTTTGGTCTAAAAAAGGTAGGTATAACTTCAGCTTCAGGATTAATTTCCTTTATAAACTCCATAATTCGTTTAACTTTTTTTGGACTTGCCATTGGCTCTTCACACATAGTAAGAATCACTAAATCTGCTAATTTTATTCTGTAAGGTCCAAAAAACATTTCTATATTGTATATCGGCTGATTAGCTCCTACGAGCACGATATGTCTGTTAGTTTTAATTGGGGGAATTGCAGCTCCGCTACCTTCCATAATTATAAAATCTGCATCAACTTCATTTGCAAGCTGAGCACCTTTTTTCATGTTGGTGATAAAAACATCCCCAGCCATACCACCACCGCATCTACGGCATCCAATAGTTAAAACACGGCTCATCAAGGCATCTTCCCAGTGATCTGAAGCAGCGTGTACACCTTTATCTGATTGTTCCATCAAGTATTGAGGAGTGATTTTTATTTGATCTCCACGGACAATTTCAGGATTTTCAGGACCGCCTCTACCCATAGCTACAATACAAGGGTTATATTCTTTTTCATGAATTAATCTTGCTGCATAAGCAGATACTGCTGTTTTTCCAATTCTTTTTCCAGTACCTAATATTTTTAGAGATGGTTTTTTTAAAATATCATGTTCAGAGAGGGGGTCAAACTTAAAATCAGGTCCTTCATATGAAATTCCGTTTTCAAGTGCTATAGTTGCCATTTTAAATCTTTTAGAGTAATCAACTATGGGTTCATCACTTAAATCCATAACAACATCAGCATCATATTTTTTTATCATTTCACCGATAACATTATATGGAATTTTGTGATGATCATCACCAAAGTGTACTGGTCTTTCTAATTTTTCAGAGATTCCTTCTTCAGAAGCATCTCTTAATTTTTCAGTACCACCTATAAAAACAACAGCAACAATTTCATTGTGCTCTATATTATCAAGCATGTCTAGAGCAGACTTTGTAACAGGCAAATAATGTTCTCCATCAACTAAACATATCATTTTCCTTAAACTTTTCATAAACATACCAGCCCTATGTTATAATTAGAATATTTCCAATTTACGAAGTTAATATGCATCTATTTTAAATCAATAGAATTAGATTATTTCTAAATTTCTATTTCTTTCATATTTTAGGACATTATCCTCATGCATGCGAATTATTTCCTTTCTTGACCGTTTAGCAAGTTCTGATAAGCCATTAACAACATTTGTGGGTGCTGCACCGTTATTCTTCCTGGCTAGTACCTCAGAAATTGAACTTGATAATACAAAAATAGCATATTTATGTTCGGCTTTTGTCCTGTGAATATGATGAGGACTTATATTAAGGCGGAAATATTCCTCGCATTCGTCTTTAACTTCGTATCCATCTTCTAAATATTTTAAAACATATACTAAAAACTGGTGTATTTGTATAAGCTCATCTTTATACATATTTACCGTGCCCCTCCGTTTATCAATCTGAAATTAAATTGCATGCTTTAGATATATTGTGTTGTATGCAACATCTAAAAAAGAATGATGAAGAATGTGCTCAACTAAAAATATCCTTTGACCTTTATGATTCTAAGAATTATCTATGATATACTTTTTGATGGTATTAATAGTATAAAACAATGTAAAATTTTTAAGTTAATTACTAATAGAATAGTAATAATATAAATAAAATCACTTTTTTGGGTAAATATTTAAATTTAATTCAACAACTAACAATTGTGATATGATGGAAATTT